>JBHPBZ010000029.1:0-9767 GCA_042576165.1 Candidatus Babelota bacterium
ACATATGACTGGTAGTTATTCTAGGTTTCAAAATCAAGCAGAAATAAAACATCTCTTACCTGTTTTCCATTACCATATATTTTAATTTTTTTACCCGTTAAATATGCAATTATAAACCATGCAATCCACCCCTGATCTTCTACTCCAAGTTGATGAGGACCATAAATACAAGATTGTCTAACCGAAACAGAATTTAAACCATAAATTCTTGCATAATCCAAAGCATATTGATCTGCAACCCCCTTTGAGCAACCGTATGGAGAATAAAATTCTAAACTTTGTTTTTCACTTATTCCCTTATAATTATCATCCTTATATTTATAACAATCAACAGTCTCTATAACCTCCTGATCGCAAGTTTTACCATAAACCTTATTTGTTGAAGCATTAATAAATACAGCATTAGGGCAATATTTTCTAATACACTCCAAAACATTTAAAGTTCCGTGGGCATTAATATTAAAATCATTTACCGGGTCTAAAACTGAACATGTTACTGCAACTTGCGCCGCTAAGTGAATCACAATATCAAATATATTTGTTTTAAAGTAATCTTCTAAATCATTTTTATAAGTGATATCTAATTTTTTAAAATTAAATGGAATTTTATTTTCTTGCATCAATTTTAAATTAACAATTGCTGTTTCCCTAGAAAGATTATCTAAAACAAAAACCTCCCACCCCTTTTTTGTAAAGTACTCAACAGCATTGCAACCGATAAATCCCACACCCCCTGTAATTAAAATCTTCATACCTACCCTTTTTACCCTTAAAAAATTATAAAGCTAGGTTTTGATAATCTTTAGGCAATTTTTTTAACACAGCATCAAAGTTATCATCTGATACTCCGTCATATCCAAGTTGCCAAATAAATTTTGCCAAATCAGGATTTTTACTCATAACCTTATCCATTTTTATAAAAGAACGATAATATTCAAAATAAAGATCATCCGGAACCAAAGGAGATTTGTTTCCAGTTAACCTATCTAATTGTGCAGCAATGTAATGCTTGATGCATTTTAATTTTAAATTAAATGTCTTGTAATTTTTTTTGTAAAAATCCATATTTGCTTTACTAACTGCGATACAGTGACCTTCCCCAACCATACGTGAAATCCAAAATTCTTTTGTTAATCTAAAAGCAGGAATTACATGATTCAACTTTATCTTTGGAGAATAAAAAACTTTATAACCAGCTTGCCGGCACAATAAACAAAATCCATAATCTCCCGGTCCAATGTATATTTTTTTAAAAGTTTTTTTTGCAGTATTTGTTTCAACACCAACAGTATCGGGAGAAAATCCACCAACTAAATCAAAAACTTTTTTACGAATGGCCATAAAAGGTCCTGGTACCGCATCAACTTTTTTTAAATCATTTCCACAATCAAAAGTTGAAAAACCATTAAATTTATTTTGTAAATCTAAGATCCATTGTGGAGGTTTTTGTTCATATAGAGGAAATATTCGACCTCCCAAAACAGCACAATCTTTTTTTTCTTTAAAAATTTTATTTACTTCATCAATACAACCATCTTCCAAAACAACATCATCATCTAGATAAATAATAATTTCTCCATCAGCATTTTCAGCTCCAGTTTTTCTTGCTTTTGTAAATGAAGTATTCTTTTCAAAAACATATTTGACGTGCTTATAATTTTGCTTTACCAAATCAACAGTACCATCACTTGAATTATTATCTACTACAACAATTTGAAAAAAAGTTTCATCTTTTAATGTTAATAAATTTTTTAGAATCCTATTTAAAGAATCTCTTCGATTATGTGTTGGAATTATTAAAGAAATATTTATTGAACTACTCATACTCTGCTACTCCACCATACATTTAAATTAAAATTGAATTAAGCTAAATGAAAATATATCATAGATTGTATGTGTATAATAAACTAAATATATAAATTACGAAATAAATATATGAATATATATAAAATATCTGTAGTATTAGGATCATACAACGGGTTTGATTTTTTAAAATTAGCCATAAATAGCATACGAAATGAACTCCAAAATTTTTCTCATGAAATTATTGTAGTCGATGGTGGATCTACTGATAAATCTACTATTGGTTAATAAATCAACATAAAACTAGCTTTAATTTTTTTATGTTTACGATAGATAATAAAAGCCTCTTCAACGGCTAATCGCTCATATCTATCAATAAAATAATTTAAGTTCATTCGAAAAGAGCTAACATGATGTTGAACAAAAATTGCTGGTACATAAAGAACTTCATAGCTAAGGTTTCTTATATTATCAATAATAAAACCTTCCCCAGAACCAGAAAATTTTTTAAATTTAGGAGGAAAAGCACATGGAGCATTTCCTCCTGTTTTTAAAATTAAATCTTTTCTCGCAGCCATATTGTTGCTATATAAATAATCTTTATCTAATAACTTATCTTTATCTCCATAATCTAAGCTTGCTAATATTGAATGAACTTTTTTTGATCCATAATCATAAATCCAAGCTGGAGGTGTTTTTTCAAATAATGGTAAAACTTTTCCCCCAACCAAACCTAATTTTGGATTGTTATCAAACTCTTTTAATATTCTCTCTAACCAATCATTTGGAGTAATAATATCGTCATCTCCAAAAACAATAATATCTCCTTTAGCCTGCGTAAAACCTAAATTTCTTGCATTATGAACACCAGGTCTTTTTTCAAGTAAATATTGCCATTTAATAGATGATTTTTCTAAATAATTTTTAATAACATTACAAGTATTATCAGTCGAATTATTATCAATAACTATAACTTCATAAAGTTTTTTATCTATAGACTGATTAATTAAAGATTGCAAACATTGAACAAGAAATTTACACCGATTATATGTCGGTAAAATAACAGATAAACGAATCATTATAATCTTCCAAAGTATCGAATAAACATATTAAAAAGATTTTTATCTCCTTGCTTTTTATATACCGACGAAAACATCATACCAATTCCTAATGAATCAATATATTTTTTTTCTTTCAAATTCATAATATTTTGATTATCCAATAGAGGAAATTTTTTATGCCATTTTTTAAAGAAAGAAATAAAATCATTTGAAAGATTTAAGTTATTTACTAATCTAATTTTTTTGTTTGCATGAGGGTAATGTTCTATGTAGGAATTTGGAGAATCAACGCACTCATATCCATCATCCCACATTTTAAAGCACAAATCGATATCCGCAAAATAAAATTTATAAGAATTTTCATCGATATATCCTACTTCATTTAATGCAGAATTCAAATACATTCCATGGTTAACATACATTTTATTGCCAATGGGAACACCCACATGAAACAAATCATCAACAGACCAATCTCTCCAATAAAAAGCCATCGCTCCTATTTTTCTACCCTCATTCAATAAATTTTCAAATCGGCTATAACCTTTTAAAATGGCTCCTGGAATAATTAAGCAATCATCACTTAACATACATATATATTTTCCATGAGCACACTTAAAACCTAAGTTCATGAAATACCCCCAAGGTTTTTTAGCTGTTTTATTACGAGCTCTATTATGCTGCAAAATCGTAATAATATCTTTTTGTTTAGCAAGCCATTCTAAACTACCATCACACGACCCACCATCTATAACAATTATTTCACTTGAAAACGGGATTACTTCTGTTCTTATTGAATTTATAGCCAACTTTAAAAATTCAAATCTATTATAAGAACCTAACACCACTGAAATCTGAACTTTATTCACATCATTCATACCTCCCAAGCTCTATTTTTTAAACAATAAAATAGTTCTTGATTTTGATGATTTTAATATTTCAACTTCTTTAAAATATTTTTTTGATTTTTCTATTACAAAATCTAATGAATAATAAAGTTTTTTATATTCTGAATTATAGTAATGTTTTGTTATTAAATCATCATTGAATAAAATATATTCCAATAATAAAGTTTTTTTTGTTAACTTTGAGAGTTTTTCAAAAATTCTCTCAACGGATATTCCATCTCCCAAAACCAAATGATGAAACAAAGCTAAAAACAAAACCATATCCGATTTTAATCTATTTATTCCTGAAGAAAAAATGGGGTTTTCTCGTGGTTTTTTAAAATCAAGTCTAGAATCATACCCACCATAAACCTCTTTTTCTAAATCCTGAAAAGAAAGTAATAAAGGAATAATATCTAAATTATTTTTTTTGGTATAAGAATACAACAAATCAATTGAAGACTCTTCTACATCTGTAGCAAAAACTTTTGCCCCATGTTTTGCTGCCAATATTGAAAACCATCCTGTATTAGCTCCAATATCTAAAACTGTTTTTGGTTTATGTTCTTTTAAAACTTGATAAACACTTTTTTGTTTTTCTCCCCAATTATCTGAAAAATCAAATGCAAAAAATTCATTTTTATCTTTGTAATAAGTATCATAAACAGACGATTTTGGCTTAACATCTAAATCAGAGATGAAATTTTTAACCTCAACACAAAAATCACAAAATGATAATTTTCTTTTTTGATTTAAAAATTGTTTAATTTTAAAATTTTGCCAAAATTCTTTTAAAAATTTCTTACTAAATTCAGGATTAGATAAGTCATCCCAGCAAGGCACTTTAGCTTCAAAATTCCTTCCTCTATAACAAATAATATCACGAGCTTTTGAATATTCCTGCCTTGCCATTAAAATTAGAGGAACGATAAATTCAGGAAAAAACATTTCATCAAAAACAATAAATCTTGGATCTTTAAATCTTGGATCTTTTACAGATCCTGCAAACTCAATTAATGAACGCTCATTTTTTAATGAATCTTGTTCTGATAAGGATAAAAAATCAACAAAAATAAATTTACCTTCATCAAACAAAATATTATGAGGATGTGCATCTTTTAATGCAAGATCATATTTAGATAAATTTAAAAACAAGTCTAAATGCCACAAAGCTGTATCTTTAAACATCCCAGCAGTCCACTCATGAGGATAAGTTATTGCATGCTTTTTGTGCTTAAAAAAATTATCTCCATACTCCAAAGCTAAATCTGTTTCTACTATGCCAATTTTACTTAAATTAAACTTTTTATAATAATCAAAAATTTTTTTTGAACGTTTTTTAAATTCCGGCAAAACCTTTCTTAATACAAAATTATCGGCATCAAAAACAACTCCCAAATCATCATATCCCATTAAGATTTTAAATCTTTTCACCATACTCTCCTAGTAAATTATAAATCCTTAACCCTATCCCAATACTTCAAACACTCTTCATCCAAAATAATATCCTCCCCCTTGATTATTCCATCACAAAGTTTATCTAATATAGGATCTTTGCCCGGCAACAAATTTTCTAATTTATTTAAATCAATATCACCCCAATGACCTTGTTTTTTATTTATGACAGATAAAGGAATTTGACGAGCAACAAAATATAAATAAGCATACTTTCTTGCTAAATCTATTTGCTCCATTGAAAGAGGTTTTATTTTTCTCAAATCGGTTAAATAATCAAAATATTCTTCTTTGGATCTAGCATCTACAGTAAAACCTTTTCGAGTATAATGTGCATAACTACATGTTATCACATTTTTACCTAACAGGGGAACTTCTACCCCAACAGTACCGCATAAAGTAATTGCAACATCTAATAAACTATATAAACCATATGAATTAATATCAGAATCAGAATTAATCACTTTAATATAATCCGGCAAATCACAAAAATGTTTTGCTATTAAATCATCTACAGTAAAAACACCTTTATGAACCATTTCCGCTGGATGAATACGAATAATCCAATTAATATTATCTAATGACATCATTTTGCTTATCGATTCTAATATCCAATCATTCACACTTTCAAAAATACTACTTGAAATATCTAAAGCGGCGTCCCAATTGATATGAGTAAAAAGCACCGCAATAGGATTATTATTTTTAATCCCTAATTTACATTTCAAACTTTTTTCATCAACTATATTATTGGTAACATAAATATCTGCAGCCGATTTATTTGCATATCTATTTTTTATAAAATTATCTAATAATGAAGCCTTAGTTTTACCTAATTTATTAACTTTAAATTCATTCCATAGCTCATCAGAAATTCCACGATTTAATTTTTTTGGATTAAAAAAGTAATGTTTAAATTTTTCATAACTACTATTCCAAGCAAAAGAATTAATACCTAATTTATTTGCTAATAAAAAAGCCGGAGCATAATCAACATAAACTCCATGTGACGTTAGTGAAGAAATAGGACAATGTTCTCTCAGAATATTTTTAGCAACATAAAAATTTATTACCGCAGCATAAAAATATAATCTGTAAATTCTTATTTCATCCACCATCATATCTTCAAACTGGGTTAAATTACCTTGCATATATCGTACAGTAGACATCCAAGCAATATTTCCAAGATTAACAGAATCAATTTCGTAATTTTGTAACATTGACAAATCAGTTTCCATAGCAAATTCATAACTTTGTTTTTTTAATTTTTCTGAAATAAAGCTCGATGATTTTAATACAGGAACATCATATTTATATCCTATCTCCAACATTCTTTTTAAACAATACTCGCAAGATTGTTTCCACTTTTTTATATTAAATTCTCCACGAACTTCTCTACAAGAACAAGCTACGGATAATCCATCACAAACAACAAAATAAGTTTTGTAACCTCTTAATTTTAAAGCCTGTGCAATAATAGCATTTTTCTTAAAAATTAAATCACATCCACCAGTTTCCCAAACAACAACTGATTCTTTATTTTCTGTAAAATGCTGATCAATAAATTTTTTAAGTTGTTTTCTAAAAAAATACACCCCTTGAAAATATCTCTTCTTTTGCTTTAAAGGATTAATAATTCTAAAATTTATACTTCGATAAATTTTAGAAACTGCTTTTTGTATAATCATAATGAACCCCCTTATTTTTTATGTATAAATATTTATTTTCTGCAATTATCCAATCTTGATAAGTATCAATATCTTGCACTTCAATTTCTGGCAATATTAAAGAAAAAGTATTTCCAGCAAAGATTTTTTTTTGTTTAAAAAAAGTCTTAACATTAATCCAATAAAACTGTCCCGCATCATGATACGCTGGAACTAAATCCTGAGATCGTACAGTATAATTTTCAGGCCAAAACATCTCTATTTTTTCATTACTAATTTTCAATGCTCGCTGTATAGGGTAACCAAATAGAGCAACAGGAACTACAGCATCAGCACCATGTTGCATCAATAAGCTTAAACCATTAATTAATCTCTCTCGTTTAAGAAACGGCACTGTTGCAAGAATGCAACAAACATAATCAAATACTATATTCCGCTTTTTATACTCTAAAACAACTTCTTCTATAACATCTGTAAGTATTGCAAAATCATTTGAATTTTTTTCAGACCTATAAAAAGGAATCTTTGCACCACATTTTTTTGCAACATCAGCAATATCTTTATCATCGGTTGACACCATAACTTCATCAAAACAATTTGACTTAATTGCTGCATCAATAGAATATTTTATAATTGGTTGTCCACAAAATTTTTTAATATTTTTTCTTGGAATTCTTTTACTACCACCTCTTGCAGGAATTATAGCCAAACATTTTGCCATAAATCATACCACCTTATGATTTAAATAATTTCTTTTGAATTTTAATTCTTTATTTTGCTCACAAATAACCCCATGCTTTTGCAATAATTCTGCAGCCTCAAAAATAATTTTAAATTTTAATTTTGAACGCATTGAAATATCAAGCAAAGAAGTGTTACCATTAGAAAGACTTAATAACCAAAAAATTGCTTTTTTTAAGTCATCCAAATTTTTGTTACCACCAATAGAATTATACAAACCTCTTTTACCTAACTGAGGTTCACATTTTGAATTTAAATTAATATATTTTTCATCCTTTTCTAAAATAAAAACAATATTTAAATATTGTTCTAAAGAATGTTGCAATGAATTTGCATCATTAAAACTTAAATTATCCGCAGAAGTATGATATTCATCATAAGAAGCGTATTGAGTTTTCATTAAAAAACCAAAATCCAAATTAAATCCCGGCGAACTAAATTGTCTTTCATCACTCCCCCAAGGAAAAAAGTCCACTGCTTTATAATTAACCTCAGAATCAATTAATACTTTTTCGACAACCTTATCAATATAGGCACTCCCACTCTTAGTCTTTTTATATGTAAATTCCCCTTTATCTCCTACACATGTAGCAACAAGACCACAATTAATTTTTTTGATGTTATTTTCATTTAAAGCTAACCAAGTTATAGCGCCAATTGTTTCTGGGATAAATAAAAATCGGTACGAATACTTAAGATTTTGTTTCAATAAATTTTGGGCCAAAAATGTTAATAACACTACTCCACTTAAACTATCATTGCACATTGATGGATGACATAGATAACATGTAAACAAAATTTCTTTTTCTATTTGCCCCTTTATAAATAACTCTCCATAAGTTAAAAATCCCTTTTTTAATTCCGAATCAATACAAACTTCATAAGAATCTTCTTTTAAATTTTTATATTGATTATGGCTTAAGCAAAAACCCCAATTTTTTTTGTAATAAGAAGTTAAATATGGAATCCATTCTGGGTACTCTGGCAAAGTAAATAAATGAGATTTTAATTCTTCTAAGCTCATTTTTTTATGAATAGGAATACTATAGTTTAAAACATGCAAATTTGATTTTTTAAAATCTATGATTTTTTTACCAGAAGAATTTTTAATATATGCGTCTTTAATATTCCATTCTTCAGGAATAGTCCAATCAAAAACTTGAGTACCTGACGCAACTTCATTGATTTTTACAGGAATATAACTTTTTATAATATCAAGAGTTTTTCTAACACCATTTCCAGTAATGCTTCTACAAATAGGAAACAATGTTTTTATTAGATTATACATTGAATTTGCAACGCTACTCTCTTCTTTATTCATAACTCCCTTAAAACCTTATTTCCTTTGAGTAAAAACCAAGAGTTTTTTTCATACTCAGATGCAACTAAATCAAATGTATCTCGTGCAGTTATCGTAAGAATTTGACCTCGTCCTAAATTAGCACACTTTACCAATTTTAATTTTTTTGCCACTCTATCAAAAACTGAAAATTCTGGAGCATGCTCTTTTTTTTCTAAATCATAACAAAAATGATAAAAATTTTTATTTATTTTTTTGCCATCAACAATAACATCTCCATTAAATGCTTTATCAAAACGATAAAAAACATTTAAACATCTTTCTGCATAATGAATAAAAGTTGAAGCTGCATCAAAATTAAAATTACAAAATTTACCATTTAATTTTAAAAACCTATCACAAAAAGATCCTTTCCCAAAAGAATATTCCGGAACATTCTCAGTCAAAAACTTTGCATTTTTACCAATTGCAGCAACCGAAAAATTTGCATCTTCAGAACGAAATGCCTTATCATCTTTACGAACCATTTCTGAAAACAAACCGCAAACAGATGGAGTTTTATTTTTATCAAAAACATCTCCCCGACAAAAACTATAAGAAAAAGTCGGAACAATTAATGTTCCATCTTCTCCAATTACATTAAATATCGCATCTTTAAATATTGAACAATAATCATCCGATTTTTGTGCATCTTTTAACTTTCCAAAAAAACCTAAATTACTATGAATAAAAATATTATCACTTTTTTTTATACCAACTTCAATTAAAGCTTTTACTATATCTTCTTTTGTATAATCATTCATTACCAAAACCACTATTGTTTATCATAGAGACGTAAATTTTAAGCATGATGATC
>JBHPBZ010000030.1:0-9532 GCA_042576165.1 Candidatus Babelota bacterium
TGAATTTAAATTTTGTGTATCTATATTTTTAAAACTTTCCGGCTTTAATAAAACAAAACTCCATTTTTATATTATTATTAAGTTTATATATAATTCAACAGTAATCTATATGTTTATTAAAAAATTAATCAAAAAGATTTTCTTTTCCTAGTTTTTTCCAATCAGTATTAAACTTTTCAATTCCCTCTATGGTTAATGGATGTTTTAAGACTTTATCTAAAAGATTTGGAGGTATTGTAATTACATCTGTACCCAAAAAAAGAGCTTTGCGCATATGGATTACATTTCTTATTGATGCAGCAATTATTTCGGATTTAAATTGATATTTTTCTTTGACTAAAAGCATTTTTTGCAATTGTTCTAATCCTACAATATCAATATCATCCAATCGTCCTATAAATGGTGATATATATTTTACACCAAGCTTTGCAACGAGAGTTGCTTGAATGACAGAAAATATTAATGTGACATTTATTTTTATATTTTCTTTTACAAGCTTATTTATCACCGCAAGATATTCAAATTTGAATGGAATTTTTACAATAACATTGGTTGATATTTTTGATATCTCGAGTGCTTGGTTATATACATCTTGAGGTGTTATTTTAACAACTTCAATACTAACATCACCTTTTACCATTGTGCATATGTCTAATAATACTTCTTTTGTATTGTTCCCTTCTTTACTTAAAAGACTAGGGTTTGTTGTAACTCCATCAACTAAACCTGTTGGAATCCATTTTTTTATAAGTTCGCGATTAGCGGTGTCTAAAAAAAGTTTCATTTTTAATCTCCAGTATTTTTTACATTATTTTATAACAAAACTGATTAAACGATCTTTTACAAAAATTATTTTTATAATTGTTTTATTTTCTAACCATTTTTCAATAATCTCTTTTGCCTTTGGTTCAATTTCTTTTTGTTCGATTCCCTTGTTTGTTGTTATTGTTCCTCGTAATTTTCCGTTAACCTGAATTGCAATTTCAATTGTATTCACTTGTGCGAGTTTTTTATCAAATTTAGGCCAACTTAAATTTTCTAGTTTTGTTTTGGTAAGACTTTGTAAAAATTCACTTGAAAAGTGTGGAATTATTATTGAAAGAGACACTAGGAAATCCTTAAGAATTTGGTGATCAATTTTTAATTTTTGTGAGACTAAGTCGTTTAGATATTCCATAATTGCAGACACAGCGGTATTAGGTTTAAACCTTTCAATTCTTTCTTGGTAGTTTTTTAAGAAAATATGAAATCTTTTTTGTGAGTTAATATCAGCAGTTTGATTTGGAGACAAAATATTTTTAGGATTGGTTAAGTATTTACATAACCTGTTTAAAAATTTTTTAATACCTTTTATTGAATCCATTTTCCATTCAACATCAAGTTCTGGCGGACCCATAAAGAGTTCATACATTCTAAGAGTATCAACACCAAATTCTTTTATTATTTCGGATGCTGTTACTACATTTCCTTTTGATTTTGACATTTTTTCAATTTTGCCAGTTTTACAAGTTTTCATGCAAACCATTCCTTGATTAAATAACTTTGTGAATGGTTCATCAAAATGCAAATATCCAAGATCATGTAATACTTTTACATAAAATCTTGAATATAAAAGGTGTAAAACTGCATGTTCAATTCCGCCGATATAAAGATCTACTGGCAACCAATATTTCATATCTTCTTGAGAAAACGGAATATCTTTTAAATTTGGATTAGGGTATCTTAAAAAATACCAGCAAGAACCGGCCCACTGAGGCATAGTATTGGTTTCTCTTTTTGCATTACAATTGCATTGTGGGCATTTTGTATTAACCCATTTTTCAATTGAAGCCAAAGGAGACTCTCCTGTTCCTGTTGGTTCATAATTTTCTACTTCAGGCAATATTATTGGCAATTGGTCTTCTGGAACAGGAACAATTCCACATTTTCTACAATGGACTAAAGGAATTGGTTCTCCCCAATATCTTTGGCGAGAAAATATCCAATCTCGTAATTTGTAGCATGTTTCTTTTTTTGCGGTACCTTTTTTTTCTAAATATTTTAATATTTGTTTAAAACCTTCGGTTTTTGCTTCAAGTCCATTAAATTCTTGTGAATTTACCAAAACACCATTTTCTTCAATGGCACAAATTTGTATTCCATTTTTATCAAAATATTTAATGATATTGTTTTGTGGTTGGACCACTTGAGTAATATTAATTCCAAATTTTTTTGCAAAATCAAAATCACGCTGATCATGTGCTGGTACGCACATTATTATTCCTGTTCCATAAGATTTTAGTACATAATTTGAAATATAAATTGGAATTTTTTTGTTATTACTAGGATTTATTGCATAACTTCCAGTAAATGCTCCAGTTTTTTCTTTAGTTTGACTTGTTCTTTGTAATTCAGTTAACAAAGATGTTTCATACTGATATTTTTTTATTCCGGTCAGTTGTTTTTCTGTTGTAATTTTTTCAACAATTTCACTATCTGGTGCCACAACCATAAAAGTTGCACCAAAAATAGTATCAGGTCTTGTTGTAAACACTGGAAGTTTAATTCCTGATTCTGTTGAAAAAATTATTTTTGCGCCAGTGCTTTTACCTATCCAGTTACGTTGCATAGTTTTTACTTTTTCTGGCCAATCCAATTTTGTTAGTCCGTCAAGTAATTTTTCAGCATATTTGGTTATTTTTAATACCCATTGCCGAACATTTTTTTGTGTAACTTGTGTTTTGCAACGTTCGCATTCACCTGAAACAACTTCTTCATTTGCAAGTCCTGTTTTACATGAAGGACACCAGTTAATAGGCATATATGATTCATATGCTAGATCATTTTTGAACATTTGTAGAAAAATCCATTGTGTCCATTTATAATAATTTGGATCAGTAGTATTTATTTCTTTGCTCCAATCATAAATAGCTCCTATTTGATTTAGTTGCTTTTTAAAATTGGCAATATTTTTTTGAGTACAAATTTTAGGATGAGTTTGTGTTTTTATTGCATAGTTTTCTGCTGGTAAACCAAAAGCATCCCAGCCCATTGGATGTAGTACATTGTATCCTTGTAATAGTTTCCTTCGTGCATATATATCTGAAAGAACATAATTTTTCCAGTGGCCTACGTGTAATCCTGATCCTGATGGATAAGGAAACATATCAAGACAATAATATTTTTTTAATGATTTATCGTCTTTTGTTTTATAGTAAGGGTTTTCTTCCCAGTATTTTTGCCATTTTTTTTCTATGTTCTCAAAGTCATAATTCATATTTTTGTCCTTAGTTATTTTTTTATGCATTTTAAGTTAATTTTTAATGTTTTAAATGAAAATTCTATCATAAAAAGAGAATGATGCTAAAAAACAGATTTTATAATATTAATTTTAAATTAATGCTAAGCACGTGTTTTCTATTTGTAAAATACCTCCGCAGGGGATTGTTTTTATATTTATATCTGAAATATTGACCTAGGTGTCTTATTTTTAATAAATTGTTTATGAATAAAGAAATGTAGGGATTTTGATTTGGTAATAAGTATAAGATAACTGGGGGAAGTTATTATGAAAAATCTAAAAAAGGGTAAATTGTTTTTTTTATTAATATTAGCATCTTTTAATTTTACTTTTTCTGCTTCTGACTGGACCACCTTAGTTTATATCCAAGCCAAAAATAATTTAAATAAATTTGCGGCGAGAAATTTGGCTGATATGTCTACAATTGGGTCAAATAAAAATTCAAATATTTTAGTTCAATGGTATCAACCAAATAAAGATGGCATTTGGAGATATAAAATAAATAAAAATAAAATAGATCTTGTTTCTTACATTCCCTCAAATACTGATGGGAATCAAACAAATGATCTTGTTGACTCAATGAGATGGGCGGTAAATCAGTATGAAGCTAAGCATTATTGTTTGATTTTATGGAATCATGGTGTTGGAATATTAGATCCTAATTGGGGCAGATTAAATAGTTATGGCTTGGGAATAAGTTCTTCTGCGTTATATTCTAATCCAAGAATGCAATTGCAAGATTTAACTGTTTCTTCATCACAGGATCAAAATTATATTGATGAAAGTAAAATTGATTTTGAAAATAAAGATGAATATTCACAAATTATTGAGGAACAAGAAGTTTTTACACAGCGTGGAATTCTTTTTAATGAACATAGTAAAACTTATATGAATAATCAAGAATTAGTTGGTGCAATGAGAATTATTAATCATGATGTATTAAAAAATAAAAAACTTGATATTTTTGGAATGGATGCATGTTTAATGGCTATGATAGAGATGGCCTATCAGATAAAAGATTTTGCACAATATATGGTTGCGTCTCAAGAGGTTGAATTAGCATATGGTTGGGATTACCAGGCTATGTTTAGATTGTTATATGGAGGGAATATTTCTCCGGAGAAATTAGTTAAATCTATAGTAGAAAGTTATGAAAATTATTATAAAAATAGGATACAATTTTATACTCAATCGGCTGTAGTTCTAGAAAATATTTCTTATGCCACAGATAATTTGGATCAAATTATTGATAATATTTTTGCATGTAAAAAATATGATAAAATAGGAATGACTTCAGTTATTAAGGATGCAAGAAGGCAGACTATACAGTTTAGTGTTAAAAATTATGTTGATTTACATTCTTTTTATTCCAAATTACTTGAGAAGTTAAGGAACAAATATAAAATTAAAAATAATACTTTAGTTATGGGAAATTTACAGAATAGAAGTGAATTTAAAAAAAGTGTTTTAGAACTTTCTAGTAATTTAGAAGTTGGAACTAAATTACTAGAAGGTTCGGTTATCGCGTATACTACAGGTCAAAGGGTATTTGGCGCTAGAGGACTATCTATTTACTTTCCTCTGACAAAAATCGGAAAATCTTATGAAATAACGCAATTTGCAAAAGATAGTAAGTGGTTAAAATTTTTAAAAAATTATTTATTAAAATAAGGTATTCTAATAAATAATTTTTTAAAAAAGTAGTTTACAATATCCAACAGATTTAATAGCTTAGTTTAAATCTGTTGGATATATTTTATATGTTCTTTTTATAATCAAAATAAAGGGTTTATCTTGCAAGTTCAAAAAAAAGCTAAAAAAGTTTTTATGAAAAAAGAAGATGAAAAGATTCTAGTTGTTCAACGCAAAAAGTTATTTCCAGATGGTGAATTTAATGGAATAAAAAAAATTAATTTTAATGATTATCAAGAATTGATAGAACAAAACAAAGAATTTTTATGGCGTTCTGAGATGGAGACTGATACAAACTATAAACAAATAATTCCATATTTAGTTTTTAACTTTGAAGATAAATTTTTTTTAATGAAACGTAGAAGTAATGCAAGTGAGGTTCGACTTCAGGACAAGTATTCTTTAGGTATTGGTGGCCATATCAGACAAGATGATATTGAACAAAAAAGTATTTTTGATTGGGCAAAAAGAGAGTTCCAAGAAGAAGTTAATTATTCCGGAAAATTTGAAATAGAGCCGATTGGTTTGCTTAATGACGAATCAGATTTTGTTGGACAAGTTCATGCTGGATTTGTTTTTTTGTTAAATGGTGATAGTGAGAAAATTTCTATTCGAGATGAACACAAAGAGGGTAGTCTTTTGACATTGGATGAATGTAAGCAAAATTATTCTAAGATGGAATCCTGGAGTAAGTTTTGTTTTGATTTTTTAAAATCTTAAATTTAGTTTGATGTTTCAAATAAAATAATTTTGTTCCATAACTCTAAAAAATCATGGAAATTTAATTCTTGTGCCCGTTTACTCAGAAGTTTTGATGGAATCTTTTCTAATGTATGATGAGTTGTTTTTATGTTATTACGCAATGTTCTTCTTGGAAAGAGAAAACATAATTTTAAAAATTTCCAAAATGATTCTTCTTCTGGAATAAGTGTAACTTTCTCTTTGGGTTTAAAGTAAATTAGTCTAGAAAAGATTTTTGGAGGTGGATTAAAAGATCCAGGTTCAATTTTTTCTAAAAGTTCAAAATCAAAGTGGTGTTGTAAAAAAATAGATGTTACACCGTAACCTTTACCTTTGGTTGCTACAATTTTTTGAGCAACTTCTTCTTGTATCATCACAACCCCCTCAGAAAATAAATTCTTATTTTTCTGGAAAAGGAAAAAAAGAGGGAAAGTAATCTGATATGGTAAATTGGCCAGTATTATCCATGGTTTAAACTTTTGTAATTCTTTAAAATTAACATCTAAAACGTTTTCTTGTTTTATTTTTAATCTTGGATCAGTTATTTTATTTTTTACTATTTCTGCCCATTCTGGATCAATTTCATAACTCCATAACTCATTACATTGTGTTTGTTGCAATATTGATTCAGTGAGAAAACCATCCCCGCAACCAATTTCGAGTATATATGTTGTAGCACCAATTTTTACTTTGTTTATCATGTTATCTACTACTGATTGTTTACGTAAAAAATGTTGTCCAAATTTTTTCTTTTTTTGGGGATAAAAGTGATTATTTATTATATTTTTGTATGTTTTCATTATTTCTTTTTTATTTCAAAAAATGTTTTGTATTCTATACCAAATGAAAAATGTAGATGCACAGCACAACTTTAAGTGGTAACGCTGTGGCATTTAGGTTCAAATTGATACTATTGGTCTAATACTTAAATTCTGCTCTAAACTCTAAAATAAATTATAACAAAAAATATGCATTTTATTAAAAATAGCGCTTTTTATCCAAAAATGTGTTATTTAATGCTTGTTTTTTGACAAGTAGTAATGTTTTGTATACTATAAAATTAGTAAGAAGTTACTACAATTTCTTTGAAATTTTCGGGGGCGTCACGGCTTCGACGTGATGTTTTGTGCTTTGAGAGCATGTCGAGTTTTGTATGGGAACTCGTTAAAAAACATTCAAACAAAAAGTGCAGATAATACTGCTAATTATGCTGTTGCCTAATTTAGGGAATAGCAGAATTCTTGTTAGTAAGATGTGTCTATTCATTGAACTAACTCGTATTACCCTTTGATAGAACTCTCTTGGTAGAATTTTTGGTTTTGTAACAAGAGAAAATCACTAAACTGGCTCTTATTTTTTCTATGCCGTTGAGGTGGAATAAGAGTATATTCATCGGCTAAACATGTAGTGCTTAAGGTATTTAGCTTTGCGGACATGGGTTCGACTCCCATCGCCTCCACCATTTAAAATTTGAATAAAAAAACGACTGTAGATTTTACAGTCGTTTTTTTATTTTACATATATTTTTTTGGTAACAAAAAATTAAATCAATATTTGTATAGATTTAATTGAATAATTTTATTATTTTTTAGTTAAAGCAAATAGATTCAAATTTTTTAAGAAAAATATTTTTTATCTTTTGAAAAAGAAGGATTATTATTAATGATAAATAAAGTTGTAATTATAGGATCTGGACCAGCTGGTTTGACTGCGGGAATTTATACAGCAAGAGCAGATTTAACCCCAATTTTGATTGAGGGGATGCAGCCAGGAGGTCAGCTTACAACAACTTTAAAAGTTGAAAATTGGCCCGGAATGACTGAAGTGCAAGGTCCAAAATTAATGATGGATATTAAGCAACATGCGCAAAATGTTGGTTGCCAAATGGTTGCTGATTTAGTTACAGAAGTTGATTTTTCAAAAAGTCCTTATAAGATTTTTACAAAAAACGGAAAATCATTTGAGGCAGAATCTGTAATTATTGCTACTGGTGCTTCACACAGGAAGTTAAATGTTTCCGGTGAAAGTGAATATTGGGGAAAGGGTGTTTCAGTTTGTGCAACATGTGATGCTCCATTTTTTAAAGATAAAACTATCGTTGTAGTTGGTGGTGGTAATTCTGGAATGTACGAAGCCTCACACCTTTTAAAATTTGCAAAAAAAGTAATTGTGATTCAGAACGATGACAAAATTACTGCAACCGATGCTATAAAAAATGAGGTTATTGAAAATCCCAATGTGGAAATTTTATATAATTCTTCAATTCAAGAAATTAGAGGTGATGGATTAAAAGTAACAAGTATTGTTGTTGAAAATAAAAAAGAAAATAAAATTAATGAAATTGAGACTGATGGCGTTTTTATTGCTATTGGTTTGCAGCCCAATACAAAGATTTTTAAGGATCAATTAGAAATAGATGATTGGGGATATTTGGTTTGTAAAAATAGAACACAAACAAGTAAAGAGGGTATTTTTGCAGCGGGAGATGTTGTAGATAGAATTTATAAACAGGCAATAACATCATCGGGGCAAGGTTGTCAGGCGGCTTTAGATTGTCAAAGTTTTTTGAATTCTAAAAAATAGAGGATAGAAATGAATAAAAAAATATTTGTATTAAATTTTTTGTTTGCAATAAATTTAGTTTTTGTGTCTTTATTTTCTATGGGGGCAAGTCAAAAGTACTGTGATAAAAAATTAATTGAAAGCACAAATAAAATAAAAAGAGAAACAGGTATAAATTTATTTTGTAAGAGAGAAGAACAGAAGGAATTTTATAATACGAAAAAATTAACATTTGAAGAATTTCAGTACGAGATAGAATCTTTAGGATGTAAAATTATAAATAAAATACCGTGCTATAAAATTTTAGATGTTTATAATAATTCAATTACTTCTATAATTGTAAATACGGAAGTTGCGAACAAGTTTGTTAATAATTTAAAATCTTTTTTTAATAAAAATTTTTTCGAACATTTGTTAAACAAGAAATATCTATATTTGAAGAATTTAAATAACTGTGCTGATTGTTTAAAAACAAAATATATAGAATTTACATATTTTTGGAATCATGATTTTATAAAATATATTGTTTTGCCTAGGTTATTAATTTTTTTTAATCAAAATTTTATTATTAAAGAATTAAATTTATCTAATAATGGTTTAGATCAGTTACCGTATCAAATAAAATTTATAGAAGATTTAGAATATTTGTATGCAGAAGAAAATCTATTAATATATTTTCCTAGTTGGCTTTGGGAATTGCAAGAACTTAAGTTTTTTTCTTTTTCTATGAATAAAAAAAAGAGATCATTAAAAGATAAAGAAAATTATATTCGCATTTGGAAAGAGCAAAACAAGAAGTTGCTTGTTTATTATTATGTATTTGATATAGAGAAAAAAGAGTGGATTGATGAGTTTGAATATAAAAAACAAATTAATAAAAAGTATAAGAAATAAAAAATTATTTTCTTACCCATATTTTTTTATTTCTTATACTTTTTATTAATTTGTTATTAAAAAAGTTAAAAGTTATCTTTTATAAGTTAAAAAAACACAGGCTATATTTAGTTGTGTTTTTTTAACTTATATAGGTTGAAATTGTGTTTGTAGGCGTTGCCTTTGGAATTCTGCAGCTTCCATATCGTGTTTATGTTCTTTTATTTTTTCATTAACAATTTTATCTAAAATTTCTTTTGTTAACGTCCCATTTCCAATATTATATGATGCAATTCTTAACTCTGATATCATTTGCTCTATTTCTCTACCACTAAATCCATTAATTTTTTCGGCAGTTTCAGCGAGTGATTTTTGATTGATTTC
>JBHPBZ010000031.1:0-9483 GCA_042576165.1 Candidatus Babelota bacterium
AAACCACCCTTAATAAAATAAGCAGTAAAAGTTCTGTTGATAAAAATAAAAAAATTAGCTTGAATAAGGTAGTTAAAAAGATTGGTATAAATGGTAAAACTAGTTCTAGTTTATCTAAAAAAAATATTGAAAGTAAAGATTCGGGAGGTAAAAATAAGATGGTAAAAAAAGATAATACAAATTTGAAAGAAAATATTACAAAATCTAAAAATGAAAATAAAATGAATACTAAAAAAAGTGACTCTTCAGGCTCAAAGGTAAATTATAACAATACTGCGAATAATGAGAAAAAAACTTCTATGAATGTTCAGAAATTAAAAGAAATGCCTATTACTGAATTGATAAAGTATTCACAAAAAATTGGAATTACAGATATTTCTTCTTTGAGAAAGCAGGAAATTATTTTTAGAATATTAGAGTCTCAATCTGAGAAAAAGATTGAAATTTACGGAGAAGGTATTTTAGAAAGATTACCGGATGGGTTTGGTTTCTTAAGATCTTCAAAATTCAATTATGTTCCTGGACCGGATGATATTTATGTTTCGCCAATTCATATTAAAAGATTTGGTTTAAGAACAGGTGATTTAGTAAAGGGAACACTAAGAAAACCAAAAGATGGTGAAAAGTATTTTGCCCTTCAAAGAATTGAAAGTGTTAATTTTCAATCGCCGTCTTATGCTTATAAAAAGACTGTTTTTGAGAATTTAACTCCTATTTTTCCGGATGAAAAATTCAATTTAGAGGGTAATGTTTCTGTAGTTTCTACAAGAATTATGGACATGTTTACACCTATAGGTAAGGGACAACGTGGAATGATTGTTGCTCCACCAAAAACAGGCAAAACAACTTTGATGAAAGAGATTGCAAATACTATTATTGAGAATAATCCTGAAATTATAATGATTATTCTTTTGATAGATGAGCGTCCCGAAGAAGTAACAGATATGCAACGTTCTGTTAATGCAGAAGTTGTAAGTTCGACTTTTGATGAATACGCAACAAGACATGTGCAGGTTGCAGAGATTGTTTTAGAAAAAGCAAAGCGTTTAGTTGAATGTGGACGTGATGTTGTAATTTTATTAGATTCATTAACTCGTCTTGCCAGAGCATATAATACACTTGCTCCGTCTTCGGGAAGAGTGCTTAGTGGAGGTATAGATGCAGCTGCGTTACAAAAACCAAAAAGATTTTTTGGTGCTGCAAGAAATATAGAAGAAGGTGGATCTTTAACGATTATAGCTACTGCATTAGTAGAAACTGGTTCACGCATGGATGAGGTTATTTTTGAAGAGTTTAAGGGAACAGGTAATATGGAAATTCATCTTACAAGAAAACTCTCTAATAGAAGAATTTATCCTGCGTTTGATATTAATAATTCTGGAACACGACGTGAAGATTTACTTATCGGAACAGATGGAGTAAAGAAGATGTGGGTTTTACAAAAATTTTTAGGCACAATGAATACTATAGAGGGTATGGAATTTCTTATTGATAAAATGCGTAAAACCAAAACTAATGATGAATTTTGGCAGTTAATGAACAGTAAGAAAAAATAACTATGTCGATTATACTTGGAATAGAAACATCATGTGATGAAACGGCTGCAGCTATTTACGATTCAAATCATAAACGGTTGCTATCAAATAATGTTTTTTCGCAAGTAAAGTTGCATGAAATTTACGGCGGTGTAGTTCCAGAAATTGCATCGCGTTCTCATCTTGAAAAAATAGACATAATTGTTAGTAAAGCTTTAGTACAGGCAAATAAAACAATAGATGACATTGATTTTATTGCTGTTACAACAAACCCTGGCTTGGTTGGCTCTCTTTTGATTGGAACTTGTTTTGCAAAGGCATTAGCTTACGCTAAAAATAAAAAAATAATTGCAGTGAATCATCTCTATGGGCATGTTTTCTCTTCTTTTTTGCAGGAAGATTTTTCTGTAAAACCGGTTTCATTTCCTCATTTAAGCCTTTCTGTTTCTGGCGGTAATACCTTTTTATATTTAGTAACTGATTTTGGAAAATGCCAAATATTAGGTCAAACTTTAGATGACGCGGCAGGTGAAGCTTTTGATAAAGTTGCAAAAATTATTGGATTTGGTTATCCAGGTGGTGCCAAAATTGAAAAAGCTGCAGAACAAGTTGAATTTCAAGATTTTTTTAAATATCCGAGATTAAAAAACAAAAAAGATTTAAATGTAAGTTTTTCTGGGTTAAAAACTGCAGTGCTCTATGATTTGGTTAAACGTGGAGCTTATGATTTACAAAAGGGACCAATTTGGAAAAACATAAATACTGATTTGCAAAATAAAGTTTCGAGTTCTCTTCTTGTTTGTATTGGTGATATTTTTGAGCAAAAAGTTAAACTTGCACTTAAGCTTTATCCGGATGTAAAAGCATTTACTTTTGTTGGAGGTGTTGCTTGTAATAAATACCTTAAAAAGAGGTTGCAAAAAGTTTGTCAGCAAGATGGTAAAGCTTTTGTAAGTCCGCATTGTAAATTTTGTGGTGATAATGCTGCCATGATTGCTTTTGTTGGTGCTTATAAGGCTCAAAGAGGACAATTTTCGGATTTTAGTTTAGAAGTTTTGAAGTAAGTAGATTAAATTAGTTATTCGAAAATTTTAAAATAATTTTATTTTGGGAGAGTGTTATGGTGAAAATTAAATTATTCATATTTCTTTTTTTAGTAGTTACTTATGGATCGATTGAGTGTTCTTGTGCAAAAATTCTTTGTGCTAAAAATCTTCGGATGAATTTAAAAAAAGATATTATGTATATTTTAGCCTCATTAGGTATGAGTATAACTACGGATTATGGAGTTAAGAAGTTAGTAAAAAATCATAAATCTATAAAAAAGATTGTCAATAATCATGTTTTTGTAGGTATGCCACAGTTTGGAATATATTATCTAGTAACAAAAATTTTGAAGAAAATTTTTATCAAACACAAATTAACAAAAGAATTATTGGCGTTTTTAACATCTTATATTGTAATGCTTTTATTGTATCGTTATGAGGTTTATAAGGAATATATTCCAACAATTGATTTTATACATGATGATAATCCAGCATTTTTATTATTTTTTTATTATAGTTTACTTAAATCTTTAGCTTAAAAACATATATTTAACAATACTTAAAGAGAGTTTGATAACTAAAAAGTTTTATAAAAAATCTATGTTGTAAAAAATATAATCTTTTAACAGGAGTTTATTATGAATAACACATCTAACAAATTAAGTTCAATTGCAAAATTTTGTATTTTTGTATTTTGTCTAAGTTTTTCGGGCTCAATTTTTTCTATGGATAAAGTAGGAAAAATAAGTGTTAACAATTTTATTTCGCAGGAATTAAGTTATAAAAAAATAGTAAGTAAATTGTTAAGTTTATCATCAAAAGATTTATATAAATTAATATCTGGTGATTTAAAAACTACTACTGGCGAATTGTTTACTACAATTAATACTAATTTTAATAATGAATCTGACCGCCACTTTATGTACTTAATTAGGGAAGAGGTAAAGAAGAAGAAGCCTGAAATTTTTAATTTAGAATTACTAAGAAAAACTTTTCATAATAAAACAAATGTTATTTACTCAAAATTTTCTCCAGATAGCAAGTTTCTTTTAACCACATCACTTGATGGCAAAGTGAAATTATTGGATACAAATACATGGAATTCAAAAAAGATTTTTTCTTATACAGGGAAGATAGATGAGGGTTTTCTTTGTGATGATCTTTTCGTTTATTTAGCAATATTTTCTCCAGATAGCAAGTTTCTTTTAGTTGCATTAACTGATGGTGAAGTGAAATTATTGAATATAAATATAGGGAGTTCAAAGACGATTTTTAAAAGTGATTATAACATTCTTTCATCAGTATTCTCCCCCAATGGCAAGTTTCTTTTAACTTCAGCAAAAACAGCGAAATTATGGGATACAAATACATGGATTAAAAAGCAAACCTTTGCTTATGATTTTGGGATTAAATCAGTATTATTCTCCCCCGATAGCAAGTTTCTTTTAACTAACTCAATTAATGGAACAGCGAAATTATGGGATACAAATACAGGGCTTTTAAAGCAAACCTTTAAGCATGATGATCGTGTTTTATCAGCAGTATTCTCCTATGATGGCAAGTTTGTTTTAACTGCATCACAGGATGGAATAGTGAAATTATGGGATATAAATACAGGGATTTTAAAGAATATTTTTAAGCATAATTATAGTGTTTTATCGGCAGTATTCTCCCCCAATGGCAAGTTTATTTTAACTACATTAGATAATAAAACGAAATTATGGGATATAGAAACCGGGATTTTAAAGAAAACCATTTATCATGATAAATGTTGTGTTTTATCATCAGGATTCTTCCCGGGGGGCAAGTTTATTTTTACTATATCTTTATATGATGTTAAATTATGGGATATAGAAACTTGGACTTTAAATAAAACCATTAATTGTGATGGTGATAGTGATCATTTAGTAGAAATTTCTCCAGATGGCAAGTTTATTTTAATTCTACCAATCTTTGGTATTAAAGCTGAAATATTGCAAATTTCAACTAAGAAAAGTTTGCATAATTTATATTCTTTTAAAGAAATATTATTTTTATTATTGCTTTCAAAAGAAAAATCAAAATTATTTAAATCAAAATATTGCACAAAAAGTTTTAAAGACCAGGCTTTAAAAATTGTAGAAAACATTGATACTTCTCCGCTTTTTAGTAAAGAAGAAAACAAGCGATTAAAAAAAGAAGGTTTTATAAGAAAATCTATTTGTAAAAAATACAATTTTTTAGCATAAGGTTGTCTATGAATTGTATATCTAAAACGAATAAAAATAAATTAAGTTCAATTATAAAATTTGGTATTTTAGGATTAGGACTAATTTTTTCGGGTTCAAGTTTTTCTATGGATAACGTAGTAAAAATAAGTAGAAACAATTTAAGTTTACAGGAATTAAGTTATAACAAAATAAAAAGTGAAATAGATAACTTGTTAAGTTTATCATCAAAAGATTTATATAAATTAATATCTGGTGATTTAAAAACTCCTACGGACAACTTCTTTACTACTTTTAATACTAGTTTTAATAATGAATCTGACCGCCACTTTATGTACTTAATTAGAGAAGAGGTAAAGAAAAATAAGCCTGAAATTTTTAATTTAGAATTACTAAGAAAAACTTTCAAGCATGATTATTGTGTTAGTTCAGCAGTATTTTCTCCAGATAGTAGGTTTATTTTAACTGCATCAGATAAAATAGTAAAATTATGGAATATAAAAACAGGGATTTTAGAACAAACTTTAAATCATAATGGTCATTGTTGTAGAATTGATTCAGCAATATTTTCTCCAGATAGTAAGTTTATTTTAACTATAGTAAGTTTTTGTAATAGGGTTAACGTATGGGATAGAAAAACACGGGTTTTAAAGAAGATTTTTAAGTATGATGATCGTGTTAAAAAAGCAATATTTTCTCCAAATGGAAAGTATATTTTAATTGCATCAGGTACAATAGTGACGGTATGGAATACAAAAACATGGTCTTTAGAGAAGACTCTTAATCATGATCGTTATGTTGATTCAGTAGTATTTTCTTCGGATGGCAAGTCGATTTTAACTACAGCAATTGGTAATTATACTTATAATAGTAATGTAGCAAAATTATGGGATATGAAAACATGGACTTTAAAGAAGACTTTCCATGATTATTATCTGAAGGATACAGGTTTTTGTGCATTCTTTTTTCCAGATGATAAGTCGATTTTAACTAGAGTATATGATGATAAATATATAGCAAAATTATGGGATACGGAGACAGGAAAGTATACTTCAAAAAATTATTGTATTTTTTCACCACCAGCATTTTCTCCAGATGGCAATTCTTTTTTAACTGTATCTTTGGATAAAGCGCAATTACATGATACAAAGACAGGAGTTTTAAAGAATATTTTCAAGCATAGTTATGATGTTAATTCAGCAGTATTTTCTCCAGATGGTAAGTTTATTTTAACTGCATCTTGTGACAATACAGCAAAATTATGGCAAATTCCAAATAAGAAAAGTTTGAACAATTTATATTCTTTTAAAGAAATATTATTTTTATTATTGCTTTCAAAAGAAAAATCCAACTTATTTAAATCAGAATTTTGTACAGATAGTTTTAGAGAACAGGCTAAAAGAATCTTAAAAAGCATTGATACTTCTCCACTTTTTAGTGAAGAAGAAAATAAGCGCTTAAAAGAAGAAGGTTTTATAAGAAAATCTATATTATTCGCGTTAAAATAAGTTTATAATTTAGAAAACATTAGAGGCGGTTTTGAATTTTCAAAACCGCCTCTAATGTTTTTTTATAGAAAAACAATTTTGTTGGTTTATTAAACGCAAAATTGTGTTTATCAATTAAATGTAAGGAATCTTAAATGTTTGGTGTGTTTATATTTTTTACTTGGCCAAAGTTATAAGATGTCCTTTATTGTTTTTTTTATATATCTTAATTGGTTCATGGAATGTTACTGAATCAAGAGATCTTATTAATGATTTTGCTGCCTCCCTTTGGACTTTTTTTTCTGGAAAGTCTGCTTTTAAAATTATTTGTGGCAATTTAATAAAATTGTCGGATAGATTTATGTTCCAGTTTGTTATGTTTTCTATATATTTAGGTTTGATTATTGCTACCATACAGTTTTTAGGTAAAACAAAATCTTTTTTTTCTAAAGATTTTTCTTTTTGTATCCATTTTTTTTCTAATTTTTTAAATGAGAACATTTTATACTGATTTTTAGGTAAAGCATTTAAATTTTTTATTGTATTTATTCCATTAAAAGAGGGTTTGATGTCTTTGCAGGCTAGAATATATAATTTGTCTATATTTTTTTCTGATTTAAAAGAGTAAAATCCATTTTTATCACTTACGGTTTCTTGGCCGTTGAAAAAAAATCTGAATTCTGGAATAGATTTCCAATCTTGTGGTGCCTTAATGTATCCTTTGAGTGTAAATTGTTTTTTTAGATCAGGTTGTGGCTTTGGTGAATTTAACCCGCTAAATTTTGCATTAGGAATTGGTCGTGTGTTTATATTTTTTGAATAGAATGGTAAAGTATAGAATAAGGTAATTATTATTAAAAAATTAATTTTTTTCATATTAAGAACTCCTGAGATATTTAAATTTATATCTAAAATCGTTATGTTATGTTTTATGGTATCTTAAAGAAAAAAATATTGGAATAGATTATTTTTTGGACAGATATTTATGAATTTGATAAAAAAAATTAAAAATATTTTTAAACAGGCATTTACATCGGGATGGTCGGTAAAAAAATTGACCCAATCATTTTGTATGGGGATTTATATTGCCTTCTCACCGTTTCCTGGTATGCATACAGTTATGATGTTTATTTCTAAATGGGTATTTAAGCTAAATTTTCCAATTCTTTTTGTATCAACATCCATTAATAACCCATGGACAATGATTCCATTTTTTGCCTTTGATTATGCTTTTGGGTATTGGCTTTTACATGATATTTTGGGATGGAATCCTGGTTTTTCTATTTCATTAGAGAAATTTTTTGGTTCGGGTAAAATTTGTTTAGTATCTTTTTTAGTGGGAGGCAATATTTTAGGTGCTTTGGCGGGGTTGTTATGTTACCCTATAGTAAATATTATTTTTAAAAAAGTGGTAAAAACACTGAAGTTATCTGAAAAAAAACCAGAGTGTTTGTATTGTTCAGCAGTTTTAATTAAAGACGCCTCTAAGGTAGTTTGTACAAAATGTAATGATAAAAAAAATGTACAATATATTGATAATGTTTAAATATTAATTTACGTAAAAAGTTATGAAAATAATTACAAAAAACAAAAAAGCCTTTTATAATTACGAGGTTAAAGATACTTTTGAAGCAGGAATTCAGCTAACTGGAGATGAGGTTAAATCTTTGCGGCAAGGGAATATTTCTTTGGCTGATGCTTTTGCAACAATTCATGATGGCGAGTTATTTTTATTAAATTGTTATATTGCACCGTATTCTCATGCATTCTCCAAAGCAGATACCACAAGAAGATCGAGAAGGCTTTTAGTTCATCGTAAAGAGTTGCATAAATTAATTGGTGATATATCCAAAAAGGGTTTAACCATTGTTCCATTAAAGATTTATTTTGGAAATAGAGGCTTTATTAAAGTTGAGCTTGGATTAGCCAAACACAAAAAAGCTGCAAGTAAAAAACGAGAATTAAGAGAAAAAGATATAAAACGAGAAGCACAAAGAGAAATTAAATATAGAGAATAGTTTAAATAGTAAGTTTAGGGATTGGGTTTTTAAATTTAGGGTTTTTTCTTTATATGATTATTGGAAGTAAATTTTATCATAAAATAAAATGTTATAATTCTATTGACTGGGCGAAAACAGAAATAAATAATGCTCCAGATGGATCGATTTTTATTTCAGATAAATATGAATTAACGCGAGGCAGACAGGGGAGGTTGTGGAAAAGGTATCCGGGGCAGTTAATTATGACTGTTTTATTAAAGCCGGAAAGTTTTAAAAATATAGATACACAAAATTTAAATTCATGTTTGAATAAATTAAGTATGGCTATTTCTCTTGGCATATTAAAACCGCTTTTAGCGTATGGTGTTATGTTAAAGTGGCCAAATGATTTTGTATTTAAAAACAAAAAGATTGGAGGCGTTTTAGGTTCAGCGGTATGGTTAGAGAATAAAGTTCAAGGAATTATTTTTGGATTTGCATTAAATGTTAATAATGTTTTTAAAAAAAATGATGAATTGTTTAAGGTAGCTACTAGTTTGAGAGTTCTTTTTAAAGATAAAATTGATGAAAATCTTTTATTTAAGGATTTGATAAATAGTATCGATTTATTTTATCAAAGATGGATAGATGAAAAATATTCTTACATATATAAGTTTTGGAAGCATTCTCAATACTATTTGGGGAAGAATATTGTTATACATAATAAAGATGGAAACGTAATTAAGGGTTTATTTTTTGATGTATTAGAGAATGGTGATTTAATACTAAAAATTGATAATAAGGAATGCATTATTATCAATTTTTGCTTGATTGATAGTTTTAGTTTTGAGTAATTACTGAAAAGCTTAGATATTTAAGATGTTATTGATCTGATGTTTTTTCTTTATTTTCAATTATATTAAATATAAATAATCCGTATATTTTTTTGGTGTAAGTATAGTATTAATTTGATATTTTAAATTTCTATAATTGTGGTTCTGTAATTCTTAATTAATTTAATTATCCTCATCTTCTTCAAAGTCTTCATCATATATTTCATCATGGTTGCTATCACCTTTTATTTCATCAAAACCTTCTTCATCATCGTAATCTTCATCATCGTAATCTTCATTATGAAGATTTGTTAAAAAACTTTTTTTTTTAACTTTTTCTGCAGTAAAAAAATTAATAATATTTTTTCCAATTAATTTTTCCACCATTTTTAAATC
>JBHPBZ010000032.1:0-8864 GCA_042576165.1 Candidatus Babelota bacterium
AATATTAATAATTCATTTGAAATTAAGTTGATAAATTAAAGATATAATATAATAAATAAATTTTTTACGTTAAAATTCATAGGCCCACGTGGGCCTATATTCTTTTTAGTACTTTGTATCTGAAGTAAGAACGATGTGTTTTTACAAGTTATTAAAATTAAAAGGTAATGACTATGCAGAACAGGGTAACTGAAATTCAAATTATTACTGTCAAACCAAGGGATGGGCTTGTTGCATTCGCAAGCTTTATATTTGAGAACTCTTTTTATGTTGCATCGATTGGAATTTATATTCGTCCCCAAGGTGGCTATCGGCTAACCTATCCTACTCGTAAATCATCAACTAATTAGTCTGCCCATCTTCCATACAAGAGTTATCAAATCTAAGCAACCATATTCTGTAGAAGAAATAGCTAAGTTATTAAATGTTCATACAAATACTGTGAGTGTATGGCTTAAAATTGGTTTGCAAAAAATCGATGCTCAACAACCATATTTAGTTTTTGGTCAGAATTTAATCGATTTTATTAATGCAAGAAATAAGAGTAAGAAGCGACCATGTGAAGATGATCAATTATTTTGCTGTAAATGCCAAGAATCTCGTAGATCAAATTAGGTCTTTGAGAGATATGTGGCACTAAAATCAACAAAACTATATCGCCTCAAAAAGTAGATTTTTATAGAAACATTTTCAATGTAGAAGTGGTGTATTAAGAAAATTTAAAAAGCAATTGTATAAAGAAATGCTTGAAGTGAGAAAAAGTTACTAGACATTACATATACTATGATTTGTTTCTTGACAAGTAAGGAATACATTTTATATTAGCCCTTATAATATAACGTTTTTTTATCTTATTTCATTCTTCTGTTTGAGGGAAGACGCAATTATGATGAAACGAATCATGGTATCTATTTTTGTGTTTTTCAGTTTTAATTTAAGCGCGTTCTGCGTTGAAGATCCTAATAATTTTTCTGAGTTTGTTGTGGTTTTAAAGAGGTTGCACAAAGAGGGCAAGCTAAAAGATCCAAATAATATGATTGGGATTTATAGGTATATTGTTAAAGAAATCAAAGGGCTTGGAACTTCTGATAGTTTTATTGCGCTATCTTTAATTACAGCTCCTATTCGTGGTTTTGCATCTTTGTTTGTTCCTAAAGAACGGATCGATGAAATAATGGAAAATGGTTCTGATAATTTATCAAATAAAATATATAAAGTTTCATAATGTATTGGACAGTGTCAGCGTGCCTATGAATACGGCAATCAGTCTGGCAATAATAAAATGAAATATAAGTTTTTGCGTGAGCCGGTTTAATATTATTTTTATTTAGGAGTTTTTATGAGAAAAGCGTTTTTATATGCACTACTACTTTCTATTTTTTTTGGTAATTTATCTTGTGCGTTAAAGCAAGGTACTTATGTAGCATTACAGGATAATCGATCGGAACGGGTTGAGAAACTACGTGAGTCTCGTAATGTTTTAAGTTACTGCGGTAAAAAATACGGATTATATTATACTCCGTTAATCTATAAAGCTATGTTTCGTCATGAGCTTGAAGTTTTTATTGTTACAGAATATGGCGGAAAGATTCTAGCAACTCCAGGTCAACATTTTTACGATATTATTTCATCTAAGTATGTACAAGCTAAGGATTTAACTAAGCAACATCTTTTGATGGATAAAAAAGGCCGTCCTGTAAAAATTAAGCTAGTAAGAACTAGAGCTACTCGTCTTTCTGATAAATTTTATTCTTTATCGACTTTTGAACCAAATACATTTTTTATTTTGGATTCATCTGGTCATACTATTTTATGCCATAATGTTATTTTAGAATGTATTTTAGCTGCTGAAAAAATTTATGAAGTAGCATCATGGGTATCAGTTGGAATTACTGTAGCAAATGTAACTGGTTTAACAAATGCGATTGTTGATTCATTCAAAGGTGGTCGTAAAGTTGCTAGAGAAAGAAGAAGATCTAGGCGACAGATGGAACATCTTAGCGGCCAGCCTTGTTCGGAAGAAATTCCTCCTTCTTGGCTTAATCCAGAGGATGGTAAAGTTTATCCCGGTACTCCTGATACAATTCCTGATTTTATAATTAAAAATTGTAAAAGTAAAAAAGATGGAAAGCTTGGAAAAGAAGCGTTTGAAGAGTTTAAAAAGACTCTTGGCAGTGGTTCAGGTGGGCCAAATGGAGATGATCCTGAAAAATTATGGGAGAAATTTAAAAAATACTTAAGAAATAAAAACGTTTTACCTCATATTTTTAGGGATAAAGATGGCCATATCCTTGAACCATCCGAAGACATTCTTAAACGTTTTATTGAAAATATAAAACCAAAAAATCGAACCCGAGAACAAATTTTTAATAATGGTAAATCTAAAGTTGAGACTTTTAAGTCTAGATGGGGAAGAATTGGTGAGATTTGGAGTCGAACAGGTAAATTAGATAATGCCGGTATTAATTTTTTTGATTCTCTGGAAAATGTGTTAGAAAAAATGAAAAAAATAAATGAGATGTCAGAAAAATTACGTGGGAATAAATAATAATGCAAAATAATAAAATAGATAATAATACAATAGATAGAGATAGAAAAATAACAATAGCTAGTGGGTATATTGCAATGGAAAAATTTTTATTGGATTATGCGTCTACCTTTTCAGGAGAAGGTGCCGACGTATTGTATTCTTTAATTGCTTCGCTGGGATTTTTTCCTTATCAAAAAGAATCATCCGATGGTGGTGCTGCTTGGGATGATTATAAAAAATTTGCAAAATTAGCTGACAAGGGAAAATTATCCGTAGTATCAGAAGGCGTAGTGCCCAAATATGAAGCGGAATGTAAGATTAGGTATGGTGATGCAGAAAATCCCAAAAGAGACTGGTTAAATAACAAATAAACAAAAATGTAAATTCAAAAATATTAAAAACTAATTCTTTATATTTAGGCAAAACTCTTTTAGATCATACACTTTGTACGAATACAGATGATGCTCGTGAAATATCTTTAAGATTAATTCTTTGGTCAATAAAAAATAATGGTGCATGCGCAATAAAAGAAATATCTTATTTTAACAATCCTATGACCATAATGCAGTATGCAATTGCGATGTATGAAGGAACAGCTTCAAACATTAAAAATGCTGATATTCTTAGACCTTTGGCGCAAGAAATAATTTATGAATTAATTAATCGTGGATATAATGTTAATGATATTTGGTCAATGGGAATTTCTTCATGTAATAATATTATGATCTACAGCTATCCGAAAGCTCTTAGATTATTTTTAGATAAAGGTGCAGAACCCAATTTTATTTTCAATAGAACAAGTGGTTCTTCTAATTGGGGAATGTGGACACCTTTAAACCTTGCTGTAGAGTTTTATAATCTTAATAATATACAAAACACTATAGAAATATTATTAGAATATGGAGCAGATATAAATAAAAAAAGTTACATTAATAATCCTTTTGCTGGATTAAGTCTTCATACGCCTAAAACTGCAAGAAACGGACTTTACAATCCTTTGTCTATAGCAATGGAAAATGCTGCTACACGAGGCGATCATTTTCTTAAAATAGTAGAATTTTTATTAGAACATGGAGCCATTTTATAAACAGTAAAATATTATATAGTTCATAAATATAAACCCTAGATTTATCAAAAATATTGATTGATAGTCTGGGGTTTATTATTATTGAAAAAACTTAAATAACAATTCCTGCTAACACCACAAAGCAAGTTGCTGTTGATATTAAATCGACTATGAAAATAAGTGCTGAAAATGGGTCTAATATAAAAGTTGATTTACAAGAGTTACAGGGAAAACTTAATGATAATAGCTGCGCCATGCGAAGCTCTTTAGAGCGAAGCATGGTGTGGCCCGACAGGACTATTTAAGCAATTTTTGTTTTGAAAGTCTTCTGTCGTTTTCAATCAAACAAATACTATTTGCTTAAGCCCCTTTTTAAAGGCTTAAAATGGCTTGGTCTAAAAACAAACTTTGATTTTATATTAATTATATTCGTAGATTCATAAGAAACTTCATGAATTTATATAGCTTAAAATTACATCCATATCTTTTCTTCAACACCAATGTTTTTCAAAAAAGTTTCATCGTGAGAAACAACTATCAAAGCACCTTTGTAACTTTGTAATGCACTTTCAATACTTGCAATACTTTCAAGATCCATGTTATTTATTGGTTCATCCAAAATAATTAATTGCGGTGGTTTTTCTCCCATTAAAACACACGCAAGCGCTGCTCGCAATTTCTCTCCACCACTCAAGTTTCCAACTAACTTTAATGCATCTTTATTTCGAAAAAGAAACGCAGCCAACCTTAATCCACAATCCGTTTTTAAAACTTCTGGATTTAATCTTTCAAAGTTTTGCAAAATTGTTTGTTGCGAATCTAAAATACTTATTTTTTGATCTAAATAAGCAAAACGTTCCACAACAATTTTTATAGAACCAGAAACTGGATTTAATTGTTTTGTTATTAATTTTAATAATGTTGTCTTTCCACTTCCATTTGGTCCACAAATTGCGATTCTTCTTGGCCCTTTAAGTGTTAAATTAAAATCTTTTATCAAAGGAGTGTTTGTATAATCAAAAGTTAAATCTTTAATTTCAACAACAATTTTGTTATTCGGAACACTAGTTTTTTCTAGTTCAAAATCCAAAATTTTATTTTGTTCAATGTTTTTTTGCGCACTTGCAGTTTTTTATTTTGCTTCGTTTATTTGTTTTTCTGATTGCTGAATAAGTTTTGTTTTTGTTTTTTGGCTTCGTTCCTTTTGAAAATCAAGAAACATTTTTGGATGGCTACGTTCAACCCTTTGTTTTTTCCCATAACTTGTTCTTTGTTGCTGTTTTTCTTTACTAGTTTGAACAGTCTTTTTTGTCTTTTTCAAAGACTTTTGCGCATCACTTAATGCTCGCCCCTTAGCTTCTTGTTCAACTTGTTTTTGTGAATAATATTGATCATAACTACCACCATAAACTTTTGCACCAAGAGATGTTAATTCAATAATCTGATCCATCAAAGATAAAAGTTTACGATCATGACTAACAATTAATATTCCACCTTTAAATGAAGAAATTAAATCATATAAAGCCTCTCTTGATTCTTGATCAAGATTATTTGTTGGTTCGTCCAAAATTAAAAAATCAGGTTTTTGCAAAAGCAAACTAACCAAAACAACTCGCGTAGTTTCACCACCACTAAGCGTTCCCATTGTTCTTGATAAATCTAAATGACCTAAGCCAAGTTTTGTTAGCAATGCTTTTGTGCGTTGCAAAATATCCCAATCATCGCCAACAACTTCATAATCTTTTTGATCATAAACTCCACTATCTATTCTTTCTATTGCTTTTAGTTTTTGATCAATTTTTAAAGTTTGTGCAATTGTTTTTTCTGAATAAACAACAAAATCTTGTGGCAAATAACCAAGATTACAATTTTTATAAATAGTTCCTGTATCCGGTTTTAATTCTTCTGTAAGCAAACGAATAAGCGTAGTTTTGCCCACACCGTTTTTTCCAACTAAACCGGTTTTTTCTTTATCTAACGAAATATGTAAATTTTGAAATAGGCTGCGTTCATCTATTGAATAGGATAAATTTTCACCTACTAATAAATTATTTTTCGACATGGGGACCTCCCAATAAACATAAATTTTTTGATTTTAAGCCAGAATGAATACGATATTATTATCCGTTCATCCTAAGTTTTTTTGGGCCTGCCAGCCGGAGCTCGCAAGAGCGTAGGCTAGTGTACCTTACTGGACTATTTTAGAACCTTTCACTTTGAAGAAATGCCTTTGCCTGAAATTAGGCAGATGCTATTTTCCTAATTCGTCGGCTCTTTGTAGTGATGCACGCAATGCGCTTTCCGTAATTTCTTTTAAATTTTTTTCATTAAAAACCCTAATGCCTTCTTCTGTTGTGCCAGCAGGTGATGCTACCATTTCACGAAGTTGTTTTGGTCTTATTCCAGCTTCTATTAGTTTTGCTGTACCGATTAGTGTTTGGAGTGTTGCTTTTGTAACAAGATCTTTTTTAAGGCCCATCTTTATACCCGCTTCGATTAGTGTTTCCATAAATAATGCAAAAAAAGCAGGCCCGCTTCCAGAAATGGTTGAAAAAGCATTTATCATTTTTTCATCAATTATCAGTATTTTCCCTACTGACATAAAAAGTTTCTGTATTATTGAAGTTTCATGAGGCGGAAAGAATTTACTAAAAGATATTAAGGTCATACCTTCTTGTTCTGTAGATGCAATGCTTGGCATTACACGGATAATTTTTTTAGTTTTGAGTTTTTTCTGAAAAAAATCGAGTTTAATGCCTGCTGCGATTGATACGATTGTTTTTTCTTTTGTTATTGAATTTGCAATTTCATCTAGTACCGGAATCATATCTTGAGGCTTGACTGATAAGATTATTATTTTACAGAGGGTTACAACATCTTGATTAGACTTAGTGGTTTTTAGACCGTAAGAAGTTTCAATGTAAAGTCTTCTCTGTTCTTGAACATCAGAGACAAGGATGTCTTTATTACCTTGTTTTATAATGCCTTTAATTAAGGCCTCGGCCATTTTTCCACCGCCAATAAATCCAATCATTATGTGTTTTCTCCCCGAAAAATTGTTAGCACATTAAAAAGCAGATTTTAATTATATATAAAAAGTATCTTATGTTTTAGAAATTTCCAATTATTTTTAATTCAAAGGTTTGATTGTTTTTTATACTAATCTTTTGTTTCTAAATGATCTACCAGAGTGTGATTTTAAATATTTTTCAAAGTCGATAGCTTTTTCTTTTTTGTTAAATGCTAAATACATAATTAATTTCCAAGGTTTATATTTTGAAGTATGTGGGGTTGTTCCACAATTGTGATTAGATAAACGCTTTTTTAAGTTTTGTGTGCATCCAACATAGATTTTATCAGGATTATTTATTGATTTTATAATATATACGTAATGCATAAGAAATTGTTTATTATAGTCCGTCTTCGCTTTCAGCTACGCCGGACAGGCTTCGCGTTTTTTCTACCGATATTTATTTTTTCTACCTTACAAGCTGGCATGCCGGGCGTAGCCCTTTATGGGCGAAGCCTGGTGTGCCCGACAGGACTCGAACCTGTGACCTACGGATTAGAAATCCGTTGCTCTATCCACCTGAGCTACGGGCACTGAATTTTGATATCTTTTGATAATTTCAATTTGTTGAAAATAATAGTTCATTTTTTAATGGTCGGGGCGGTCAGACTCGAACTGACGACCCCTCGCTCCCAAAGCGAGTGCGCTACCAGCTGCGCCACGCCCCGACATTCAAATTTTAACTATAAACTTAGTAATTTAAATATACAGTACACTAAAAAACAAATTTTTCAAAGAAGTTTTTGGGGTGAGCGACGGGATTTGAACCCGCGGCCCTCAGAGCCACAGTCTGATGCTCTACCAACTGAGCTACGCCCACCATATATTCAATATGTTCATATTATAAAGTTTTTTTCAGAAAAATAAAAGGCTATTTTTTATTTAAACTCTAGAATTTTAGTACCACCAAGAGTTATATTTATATTAGTAAATAGGGTGCGCTTTAGTGTGTTTGCTATCGCGTTAGTGGTTGGGGTTTAATTTTTTTTTGTAATGTTATTTTGAGAGGATAATGATGAGAAAATTATTAAGTTTGGTTTTGTTAAGTTTTTTTTTAACATCAGTTGGTTCGGTTTCTGCTTTCAAGTTTATAATTCTTTTAAAGAATGACGCGAATTTTTCAAAATATGACAAAGCACAAATAACTTATAAGGTTGCGTTAGGTGGTGGAGATTTAAGGAATTATGTTGCAACGGTTGAAAAAATTGGTCCAGGTCTTCAAAAATGGTTAAATCCTGGTCAACAGGGAAAATTGAGATTAGATTCTACGACTAGAAAAGAAAATATTCAAGTTAAGGAGATTATATTTTATGGACAGACTCTTAAAAAGGGAAAAGATGTAGTTGCTAAGTGGAAGAGTGACAGATATGTTTCGGCTAAACATAATGAAACTCGTTTTATTGTAAAAGATAAAGTTTCATCATATATAGAAAAAGTTGATTAGGTTTATTTTGATATTTATTTTTGTTGAAGAATGTTTTTTGGGGATTAAATAAAGCTTTAAAGTCAGGGGAGAACAAAAACTCCCCTGCTTATTTTAAGCGACTTTTTTTACTTCAAATATTTCATCGGTTAAATAGTTTTGTTTCAAAAAATTAATAGCGTTTTGTCGGGAATTTACTTTTTTAGGGTTACATTTTTTGGCGAAAGCTAGCATATTAATCATGTTAATGGCTGATTTTATTTGAACATCTTTGTTTATTGCCTCAATTTGTTTTTCTTCCCAGTTTTTTTCTTTTTCTTCTTTTTCTTTTTCTTTTTCTTCTTTTTCTTTTTCTTGAGTTTCATTATTAATATTAACTTCATTTTCAGTTATATGATGTTTTAATGATGTTTCTTTGCCGTATAATTCTTTAATCCACTTTATTTCATCAGAAGGTGTTATTTTTGGTTTAATTAAAAAATCGGGTTCAATTCCTGATGCTTGTATTGATTTTTGATTGGGAAGATAATAAAGCATTGTTGTAAGTTTTAGAGCGCAACCGTTGCTTATCGGAATAACTTCTTGAACTGAACCTTTTCCAAAAGTTGGTGTTCCGAGTAAAAATACCATCATTTTTTTTGCTTTTTTGTCTTCAAAGCTTTTGTCTGAGTAATGTCTTAAGCAGCCGGCCAAGATTTCGGATGCTGAGGCTGTAAAATTATCAATTAAAATAAATATTAAGATATTGTTTTTTAGTATAGGATCTGTTTTTGTA
>JBHPBZ010000033.1:0-8723 GCA_042576165.1 Candidatus Babelota bacterium
ATTTCTGTTTGAAGTAATGTTATAATATTTTTTAATATCTCACAACCAAAATGTTAATATTTTATTTTAAACATTAATTTTTTAAAAACATAGTAAATGTTATGACCAAAATTAAAATTTTATTTTCTCTACTAGTATTAATATCAATATTCTCAGCAAAAACATACAATAAAGATCATTACAAATTAGCCAACTCAAAAAAACATAATTTATCCAATCTTGATTTAAACAAAGCTAATTTTAATAACACAACTTTTACTCTAGTTTCTTTTAAGAATACAAATCTAAGTGATGCTAGTCTAAAAGGTTGTAATTTTATATCAGTTGTTTTTTTAAATACAAATTTAATGAACACTAATTTCCAAAATTGCCATTTTTATAACTGCATTTTTAAAAATGCAAAATTAACGAACGCCTTTTTTACAAATCCTTACATAGAAAATACTAATTTTTATGAAGCAATAGGCATTGAGTCTACATGTTGGCATACCGAAATACCAATTACAATGGCTTATGATAACAACTAAATAAATTAAATTTGAATTTTAAAAAACTATTACAAAAATAAGTTTTTATAATAGTCAAAAAAAGCAAGCTTTAAAGCAAGCTAAAAACTAAGCTTTTCCACAAAAAGAAGCCTCTTTTTAAAATTAAATGCATTTTCTTATAATTTTTTGCAATAGGCTTTTGACGCTTTTATCAAATAAATTTAGACTTTTAATACTTTGATAAAGTTAAAAACAAATGTGATATAAATAAAAATCTAAAAGAAAATATTATAAATTTGTCTATAATACGTTAGGTGGTTAATAAAATGAAAACTAATAAAATCATAGCTACGTTATTAGCATTAACAATTTGTTTCTTATTTACAATAAAAAAAATACCGGCCAATCAATTAAATAATCAAGTAGAACAAATGACTTGCTGGTTAGATAACATAAATAAAAACATAGGTAACAAAAATACCAAGATGGTTTTTAAAAGCATTGGAATAATGAGCAAACATGGCATCCAAATTTCTTTATTAGAATTAGTCCAATTAAACAAAATATCTGATTCACTACAAAATATTATAACATTACTTCAAACAGAAATCGCATCCAATCTATTCATAAATTATATAAAAAAGCAAAGAAACTATGATCAAAGTCAAATAAAAAACATTGAGTCCAAAGTTAAATTGATTAAGAAAAATTTAAATTTGGAATTAGTTAATATCAATCAAATTCCTAGTTCTAAATTAAAAACAATGAATAACATAATTAATCAAAATATCGATTGCTTAAATTCATATTTAGATTTTTTACCAAAAAACATGCATGATCAATTAATAGATAAGACTTTACAATCTTTTGCAAATTTAACAGATGCAGAATTATCTACTCTTGAAACTTTCTTAAACGGAATAACTGTAACTGCTATTAAAAACGCAATTAACTCAAATCCTAATCTAATTGATCAAATTAAAACAGATATCACAAATACTTTATCCCAAGATACAAAAGACAAACTCAAAATAACAGACGATTTATTTAGTATGATTTCGTCGACTCTTTAGAATAAAAAATAATTATGAATTTTAAAAAAATGTTTTTAAATATAAAATTTTTTACAATATTTTGTTTTTTAACTTTCAACATAGTTTATTGTATAACTAAAAATAATATTGATATAAAAAATGCCTGGAAAGAATCTGAACTTTTTAATTACTCTGACTATCTAGAAAATAATGATATAAAAAGAACTGCGATTCATGAATCCGGACATGCTATTGTTGGATATCTTTTAAATATAAAAATAACTGGTATACACATTAATATAGATAATAGTTATTGTGATCTACTTAAAAATATATTTTGCGATTGTAATGCCGGATACATAACTTTTTTTTGCAACGGATATACCAATTATAAAAAAATGATAAAACTTTATCTTGCAGGATACGTCGCAGAAGAAATAATGCTTGGCAAAGCCAATATTGGAATATACGAAGATCTAGAAAAAGTAACATCACTTATTATTGAAAATAATAAAAATATAGATAAACAAAAATTATTTGATATTTTGAAAAAAAATATAGCTGAGACCAGAAAAATAATAAACCAAAATATAGATTTATTTAATCTTCTGGCCAATAAGTTATTTCAAAAAAAACATCTCAATGCAGAACAATTTAAAGGTCTTATAGCTGGTTTTTCAAACAGTTCCAAGAATTTCTCCAAACTTTCTGCATAATTTCATCAATACATTTTGCATATTGTCTAATTTCCCATTGAGCACCTGAATCTATCCTTAATCTATAAAAATTCAACCAATTTCTAAGATTTGCTGTTGCATAAAATTCTGTATAATTTCCAACAGGTACAACTAAACGAGCTTGTTCTCTACAAACACCCTTTTCTTGTAATTTATTATAAGCATTCAATGCCTGATTATAAAAATCTTTTAATATATTTGTACATTCATCCTGGCATTGAACTTCCCCCACACTTGATTGCTTATTAGTTTTTGCTTGCGTCCTCCAAATTTGTGGGCAATAAAATTTACCAACAGGGTCGGAAGAATATCTCATAGAGACTTCATTATAAGATTGAGTTCTATGTCTCATCCATTCTCTTGCAACAAATAGAGGTAATACTACTTTAAATGTAATACTTTGATGTTCAAAAGGAGTTAAATGTTCATGTTTAGCCAAATAATTCATTAACTTTAAGTCTGCCTCTTCATCTCTACCGGTTTTTCCACTTGAAGCATGCGAAACTCGAGCCGCAAGAGATGGCATTTGATCTGCACAATATTTGCCACCATAAATTTTTGTACCAGCAATTAATTGAATTTGAGCATAAGGATCTTGTTGTCCATAAGGAAATTTAACAATTGTTTGCTCAGCCAAATTTATGTTATTTTTTTTAGTTTCATCAATAACTGATTCCATTTTTTCCTCTAAATTTTTATACACAAGGCAATGTAATTCCCTTTTGTTTCATATATTTTCCACCACGTTGAGCATAAGAAACTGCACATGATTCTTTTCCTTTAAAAAAAATCACTTGGGCAATTCCCTCATTTGCATATATTTTTGCTGGCAATGGAGTTGTATTAGAAATTTCAAGAGTAACGTGACCTTCCCATTCAGGTTCAAAAGGTGTTACATTAACAATAATTCCACATCTTGCATAAGTAGACTTCCCCAAACAAATTGTTAAAACATCTCTTGGAATCTTAAAATATTCAATACTTCGCGCTAATGCAAAAGAATTTGGAGGAACAATACAAACATCACCCTGAACATTAACAAATGAATTTTCATCAAATTTTTTAGGATCTACAATTGAACTTAACACGTTGGTAAAAATCTTAAACTCATCAGAAACTCTAATATCATATCCATAACTGGATAAACCATAACTTACAACTCTTGTTTTACCATTATTAATATATCGAACTTGCTTATCCTCAAATGGTTCAATCATTTTATGATTTTTTGCCATATCACAAATCCAATTATCAGCCTGTATACTCAATATATTTCCTTTTATCTTAATACTTTTTACATATTTAACGTCTGATATATAATATCTTTTAATTGAAAACATCAAAATCTTGATTAAGGATAATATCATGCAAAATTTTAATCAATTTTTAAAAGAAGAATTAAATAAACCTCAACTTAAAGCAGTAACTCACAGTAAAGGTTCAACAATTGTAATAGCCGGAGCAGGATCTGGAAAAACAAGAGTAATAACTGCGCGTATAGCTAATCTTATCATTAATGAAAATACAAATCCAAAGTCAATTGTAGCTTTAACTTTTACTAACAAAGCTGCCGGAGAGATGAAAGAAAGATTAATAAATTTTTTAGGAACAAACAAAAACCTACCTTTTGTAGGAACATTTCATTCATATTGCTTATTATTACTACGATCAAATCCAACACTTTTACAACATCCAGAATTTACAATTTTAGATGCAGATGATCAAAAATCTTTAATTAAAAAAATCCTAAAAAAACATGGTCTTGAAAAACAATTTTCTGTATACGAGATTAATTATCAAATATCAAACATAAAAAACAAATTCAATCTGGATATTCAAGATGATTCTTTGGTAAAGCCAATATTAAAAGAAATTTATTCTGCTTATGAGTCAGAAAAAAATTCTTCCCATAGCTTAGATTTCGATGATTTAATTTTAGAAATATTAAAAAGCTTTCAGAACAACCCAACCTTTAAAAACAATTTTCATGAAAAAATAAAACACGTTCTTGTTGATGAATATCAAGATACAAACGCAGTACAACACGAACTTTTAAAAAACATGGCTCTCAATTCTAAGAAAAATTTTACTCTTGATTCAATTTGTGCCGTTGGCGATGAAGATCAATCAATTTATTCTTGGCGTGGAGCAATTGCAACCAATATGATTCAGTTTCAAAAAGACTTCAAACCTGTTACTAAAATTAAAATTGAACAAAATTATAGAACCGTAAAACCAATACTTGAAGCAGCAAATAGCGTAATTTCAAATAACAAAAATAGAACCAACAAAATTTTATGGTCTGATAAAAATGCAAAAAATAGAATCTTAAATTTAATTTGTAGATCAAGTGGTCAAGAGGCTTATACAATTGCAAATATCATTTCATCAATTTCAGAATCTTCTAGGGAACAAAAGCTAAGCAATATTGCAATTTTTTATAGAACACATTTTCAATCTCGCAGCATTGAAGAAGCATTAATACAAAATTCCATTCCATATAAAATAGTTGGAGGAATCAGGTTCTATGAAAGAAAAGAAATAAAAGATTTACTAGCCTACCTGCGTCTAGTTGTAAATCCATTTGATAGGGCAAGTCTTTTTAGAATAATCAACCTACCAGCAAGAGGCTTGGGGCAAAAATTTGAAGAAAAATTATATGAAGAATTGAATAAAAACTCTCTTTTAAATTTTAAGCAAATTCTAAAAATTCTACAAAATACCGAAACAAAAACTACAACGATCAAATACCAAAATATTGAAAATTTTTTAAATATTTTTAAAGAATTAGATCCCAAGCAAACTCCAAGCCAAGTATTGGAAAAAATCTTACAAGAAATCGAATATTTAAATTATTTAACTAAAACCTTTGATGAAAAAGAAGCTAATACTAAAAAAGAAAATGTAAAAGAATTTTTATATTCAATAAGAAACTTTGAAAGAAAAACAAGTCAAAATAACCTATCATTATTCATTCAAGAAATATCGCTAATGCAAGAAAAAATAGAAAATAAAGCAAATGTAGAAGACCAAGTTCAATGCATGACTCTTCATTCTGCTAAGGGATTAGAATTTAACTATGTAATAATTTCAGGTATTGAAGAAGGAATCCTTCCTAGTTACCAATCTTTAAAGGGCAATAAAGAGCTAGAAGAAGAAAGACGACTTTTTTATGTTGGCATCACACGAGCAAAAGAACGACTTATTTTATTAAATGCAAATTTTAGAAATACTTACGGGCAAATTAATGATCAAGTTGTTTCACGATTTTTAGAAGAAATACCAACAAAATTAATAACAAAAATCAATATTTCTCAAATGCATGACATTCAAGTTAAAAGCCATTTTAATAATTGGATTGGTAAACAACAAAATGCTTCCAATCTTTTTACTTTCAAAGATTTTGCTCCAAAAACAAGTTTTTCTGAATTTAAACCAACCAAATTTGTTACACCCAAAAAACCATTTCTAAACTCTACACCTTGGAAAAAAAATCAACCGGTTAAACATAAAAAATTTGGAATCGGAATAATTAAAAAAATTGAAAAAAAAGTTGGAAACGAATACTACATAACTGCATCATTTAAATGTGGTGAAAAAAAATTATTATCTAGCTTTTTATCTCCAATTTAAAATTATTTAAAGTTTTTTTTCTCATAACTTTTTTTATTGCAATCTACAAAACTATATTATTATTATTGATAATAAATCAAACATCTTAATGATATTCAAAAAAAAAGTATTTGACATGGAGAAAAAAAATGAAAAAAAATATTTATTGTCTTTTAATAATATTTATTAGCACTTTTTATATCAATATAATTTATACACAAAAAATTGTGTTAAAAAACCATTCCCAAGATGCTCTTTATATATATTTAACCCGCAAAATAGGTAAAAACATCGAAAAAATACTACGACCTCTAGAAAAATTTGAATACTCATTTGCAAGATATATTATTAATATTGCAGTTGTACCTATCAGTAAAAATATTTATTCAGTAGAAAGTCTAAAAAAAATCCTACCTAATCCTTATACCGAAAGTATAAAAGCTAATTTAATCCTAGGCCTAGAAAATAAAACCTCCTATCTGAGTTTTGATTTTGATAATAAAAAGAAACCAAAATTCTATGTCGGCATAGCTGGATGCCCCAAAGATTTTAGTTTTCTTGTAATATCAGATATTCATTCAGTAGGAAAAGACATAAATGAAATAAATCAAATGAAAGAAAAAGAATTAAATCTATACGGAGCAAACAATAAAAATGAAGATGGAAGCATACAGAGCATACAAGAAACAAAAGATAAATTAATTCAAGCACACAATAAAAAAACCAGCCTGATAAACAAAATGATAAATTATATCAAAGATCCCTCTAAAAATATTCAAGCAGTAATTATGCCTGGCGATCTTGCAGGAGGTTATGGCAAAAAATCTGAAGTCGAAGCTTTTAAGACCAAGTGTTACAATCGTCTTAAAAACTCATTTTCTCTTTATGGTGGAAATGTTTGGCTAGGAATTGGAAATCATGATTGCTACTGGAATAGTTTTTTTGAACCCTATCCTACATCAATGCTTAGGTTTATAAAAAGCATTCACAAAAACTATCTTTATTCTTTTTATATAGGAAATGTTCTTTTTATTCACCTAGGCTTACATCCATCACAAGGGAAAGGCAACTTGAAGGAAGTATCAAATTCAATAGATTTTCTAAAAACTAGATTAATTGGAATAAAAAAACAAACTCCAGTAGTTATTTTCTTCCACTATCCAACTCAAGGTAAAATGAGTGATTGGTGGAAAAAAACTGAAAAAAATGCCTTTTATAATGCTATTAAAAACTACAACGTAATTCTTATTATTACTGGACATACTCATAACAGTAAACATTTTAAATCATTTAGAAATATTTGCCCTGAAATTCGTGCTGCGGGCGCAGGTGATGAATTTGCTGAAATTAAGTTTAATCACTTAAAGCCAAAAGAATTAGAGATTACTTTTGTAGATGCCCAAGGAACTAGAAAAAAATTAGAACCTATCGAAGGAAAAGAATTATCTCTTAAATCAATTTCCCCAAATACATCTTCAATTAATCAAATAAATTTGAATCCTAAAATCAAAGAATTGTATAAAGGAAAATTAAAAGATTAAAAATACAAATAAAAATGCAGGTCCGAAATTTTTCGGACCTGCATTTTTTAAATTTAGATTTGATATGGAACGGTTTGATTCAAAGTAAAAGGCATTGCGGCATTAAACTCTTCTAGCGACGCATTTATCTCATCAATTTCTTCTTTTGTTAAGCCTTGTTCCCCCCAATCACCAACAATAAATTTTAATTTTAAACCTAGAGGCCTTCCTTTATAGTTTAACTTACCATTATTTAATAACATCCTAGAAATATCAGTTTTATGTGTAAGCTTGAAATCTTTTCCTACCTGGAAGCCATTTGGTAATTTTACACCTTCCCCTGGAACTACAAAATATCCTTCTTTTGTCTTAATAATTTGATACGTTTTACCGCTATAAGTAGGATTATCAAGTAAATATGGTCCTCTCCATTTTTTTGGATAAGCTAAATGCAGGCAGCCAACTTCTGAACCTGAAAATTTTTTAACATTTAAAAAATCCACATTATTGCTTTGTCCTTCAAATCCAAGAATACTACAGTCTCTATCAATCATATCAAGAGCTAAAACAATTTTTTTCACATCTTTAACAATAATTGCTGATCTAAAATATGGTTTATTATAAAAAACTCGAAACACAAAAAAAAGTATCAGTAAAAGAAATAACGTTGTACTAAAAATAGGAAAATATTTTTGAAGATGTTTACACAATGGTTTTATTTTATCATCAATCTTTTGATCGATATTAAACATAATTTTATTAATTTTTTTCATTTTGCCCCCTAATTCAGATAAAATCAAAACCCCTTTCTTTTCAAGAAAATATTACTAAAAATAGACCTGTAAAATAAACAATTTAAATATAAATGTACTTTATTAGTTGTATAAATTTATATTTGTTGGAAACAATCCCAAAAATATATGATCTAAAAAGATAATTCCAATTATTATAAAGATAATTCCAGTTATAAAAGAAACAAATTTTAATTTTTTTTGACTTATACATTTACCAAAAATACTTGCTAACACAGAAACAATAGTTAACACTAACAAAGAGCCAAAAGAAACGATAATGCTTGCCACAACAACCTTATTTAAAGACAATGACATTACCCCATCAGGCAAAATCTGAACACCAATTAACATGAAAAAAATAAGTACTAATGGATTGATAATAGTCAAAATAAAAGATTTACTCATTGTTAAAATTATTCCCAACTTACCTTCTAAAAAAACAGTTCTCACCTTATAAAAAGACTTATATATAAAATATATTCCAAAAAAAATTAATAATATGTCCACTAGCTTCGCCTCCTAATGGAAGGTTTTCTTG
>JBHPBZ010000034.1:0-8580 GCA_042576165.1 Candidatus Babelota bacterium
GTTAAATATCATTTAGTTAATACTAGTGAGTGGAAAAAAAATAGTGATCTTGGACTTAATGATAGAATTAATATTAGTAATGATATTGAGTCAAAATCGGTGAATAACTTTAGAGATGCTATTATGACAAACAAGTTGCAAATTTTACCAAGTTATACTACTAAATTTAATTTTTTTGAAGCAAGCGTCAAAAGAATTGCAAATGATGAATTAAAGAAGTTTATTGAGCACACAAAGCAACCGATCTTTACTTGTTCAAGAATTACAAAAATTTCAGCGGTATTATTATTCTTGGAAAGTTGCCATTTACTTATTGGCTTTCGTGAATTGGGTGCGGTTACAGGCATTCCAGTAGCACTTGCTCTATGGTTTGGATCTGGATATTGTGATCCTAAAAATAAAAAGTAAAAAAAATATAATAATTATATAAAATTCTAGATAAATGGAGGTTTATCAAATGTATAAAAAACTAATGTTTTCTTTTATAATATTTTTGTCTACGTGCTTAAATTTACATTGCTCTGGTAATTCTATACATCAAAACAAAAGAAATCTTATTAATAAATTTTTAAATGAATTTGTTGATAATGGTATTATTTCGCAGGAAGATAGACTCGATGTTAATGAATTTTTGAATGGATCAGACAAGAAGTTTGATGGTGCAGATAAAATAATTGATGTATTGAATAAAGAAATAAGTATGTTTTCTAAAGTTTGTGTAATGGCCGGTGGAAATTGTTCTTTTGAGCAAAAATTATTAAGTGAATTAAAACTAGCAAATGAAGAAATAATAAAAAAATCTTTAGAAGATGTTAATGATCTACAAATTAGTAAAAAAAGGTGGAGTTGTTTTACGGGAAGTCTTAAGTCTTATTTAAAAAATAAGCCTAAATCATTAAAACAACGTATTTTTTCTTTGGGGAAATATCCGGCTTATTATATTTATTTTCCATTTTATACTATTGGTAAGCATGTATTTAAAAAGCCTATACTTAAAGTTACAGAATATATTTCAACCGCATTATTTGTTATATTTATTGTTGCGGTTACAAAAGCTGCTGTTGCTCCAGATGGAAAATCATTAACAGCTTTTTATAGCGTATTTAATACCGTTGCTAAAGCTGGTTTTAATTTATTATTTGCAACTCCAGAAGATCCGGAAAAAAATATGTATTGGTTTGATAAAGGATTTTTAAAAGTGATCAACTGTTTTAATGGTTTGCTTTATAAATCAATTGGTTTGGTATTTTAAGTTTAAGTAAATAAGTAAAAAAAAATTGATTTATAAAAGGGCCCAAATATTAAGGGCCCTTTTATAATATTGACGCAATTTACTCTTGTCTTAAAACCTGAGCAATATTAATTTTTTTTGTCCTTTGTGCTGGAATCCATGTTGCAAAAAATCCTAAAAGCATTGTTGAGACAAAAACAATTATAAAAATTTCAAGATCCATTTTTGCAGGCAAATACGAAACATAATAAACATCAGGTAGTTGTATGAATGGATACTTTTCTAAAAAGTAACCTACAATTGCCGCACATAGTAATCCTAAAAAAGATGCCCAAAAAGTTATTTTTAAGCCGATTCTTAAAAAAATTGAAAGTATTTTCTTGTTAGAAAGTCCCATTGATTTTAGAATTGCAATATCACGTCTTTTTTGTTGTATGTACATAAAAAGTAAAGAAACCATTGTCATACATGCAACAAGAGTAATTAAAACGAGTATGAAAAACATTACGTATTTTTCTAATTTCAGTGATGCGACAAGTGCTGGGTACATGTCTTTCCACGAAGTCACAATAAGTTGAGGAAGACTTTGTTGTATTTTGTTTATTATTTTTTGTTCGGTGTTTTGTCTGAAAAATACATTAAGAAAAAATTGCTTTAGATAATTAGAAATATTGCTAATATTTGTGGAGCTTGAAAGTTTTATGCTTTTTAAATATTTCTTGGCAGAAAAATCATGAAGTTTAATATTAATTTGATCAACCCCTATTTTTTCATCAAAAACTTTTTGTAAAAAGTTAAGTGAACAAAATGCAAAATTGTTATCATACTCTTCGAGTCCCACTTTAAAGATGCCTGCAATTTTGGCTTTTTTCTTATTTAAAAATATTTTTTTCTTGCCTCCTGGTTCTGGAATTAAGATATTTATGGAATCTCCAACTTTTAAATTAAGATTTTGTGCAGTTTTGTATCCGATTATTATTTGATTATTTGTAAGCAGTTTTTGTAAGAAGTTATCGATAGAAGATTTGTCTTTTTTTGTTGGTAAGGGAAAGGTTATTTTTTCTGCAATTGTTGTAACAGAAGCCTCATTTTTTGCATCAACACCTTTTAAAAATAAAATAGATTGTGTTTTGTTTTTATTAATTAATATTTGTCTGAGACTGTTTCCGCTTATTCCACTTATTTCTGACTTAAATTCTTTTTTTAAAAAATTTTTTATATTTTTGTAATCCAGTTTATTATTTGGACTGTAAATAATAAATTGTGAGTTTATTCCTTGCATTTTTTTATGAATTGTTTTTTCAAAGCCATTCATAATTATTAGTGTGAGCATTAAAGAAAAAGTTCCAATAAAAATACCTAAAAAACAGACCTTCATCATTAAAGAAATATTACGATCTTTTTTTTGAAATTTAAAATATTTATTAGAAAGAAACTTAGAAATATTAATCATTTTTTTCTTCTTTCGGTTACAAAATTGCTTCCGGGGCCATTGGGTTTTGTTTTTGCATAATTTTTAAGCTCTGCTGCAATTTGCGATATTTGGCCAATGGTTGTCAATTTTTTGTATTCATTTGTAATAATTGCAATAGAAATTGTCATGATACCAAATTCAACAAGATTATTTTTTCTATCGTGGGTTATTATTTTTTTATGCTTTTGATCAAGAGGGTTATAAAATTTTATGATTTGTTTATCAAAGTTATTACAAATTTGTTGAGATATATTTGTTACTTTATTTGGCGTTGAAAGAATAATGAAGTCATCTCCGCCTATGTGTCCAATAAAATCTGTTTTGGTAAGAGCGTTTTTTATGATTTGTGCTGTTTTTTTTATTACTAAATCACCTTGATAAAATCCATATTTATCATTATATGGTTTAAAGTTATCAATATCTACAAATAAAAAAGCAAACGGTTGAAATAGCCTTTTTTCTGTTTCTATGTAAATTTGATTGCTACCAGGAAGAAGTGTAATTGGATGTAAAAAGTTTTTTTGTTTGCAAATTTTGCAGTGCATTGATGTTCTTTCTTTTTAATTTTTACAAATTTGGGTAAAGTACATAGAAAGAATAAATATTATACTTTTTTAAAAAAAATAAAATTTTTTACTGTTAACTAGGATTTGTTTTAGGAGAAGATTATGCATGCGAACAAATTACATTTTATATTTTTGATTATTTATAGCGTTTTGTTTTTTCCATCTTGTATTAAGTACTACAAAATTGCTAAACCGGAAACTAACCAAGGAAAAAATCTTCCTGATCCCCATAAAGTTGTTTTCGACAATGAGCGGGATGTGGCGGTTTATGATCAGTTCCAAACTCGCGCAATATTTAATGTTTTAAGGCTTTCTGAAGCTATACGAAAAGCCTATGTTGATATGAATGTGTTAAAAAATGGTAAAGATGAGCAGACAAAACAGGCTCTTTTGAGAAGGCAGCTTGAGGAAAATAAGCATTGGATGAGTTTTTATGTTTTAGCTGATATTAAAGATAAGCGAAATGTTTCTTTAAATGATAAAAATTCTTTGTGGTCTTTATTTTTACAACTTAAGGATGGAGAAAAAGTAAGACCTATAAGTATTAAAGAAGTTGAATTGGAACCCGAATATCAATCAATGTTTGATTATCGATTCAATTTATTTAAAAGAACTTATGAAGTAAAATTTCCAGTTGTTGATTTAACAGGGAACCATTTTTCTAAAAATGGTGATGATTATGAACTTGTTTTTAGTTCTTCTAAAAAGTCATGTGAAGTTAATTGGGGTAAAAAATTAGGGCTTTATAAGCAAGGTATGAGGAAATATAAAGATGAAGATTACGATAGGATCTGATCACAAAGGATATTCATTAAAGTGTGCGATAAAAAAAGAACTTGGTGACAAAATTGAATTGATTGATGTTGGAACTGATTCACAAGTGCGGACCGATTATCCAATTTATGCAAAAAAAGTTTGCAATAATATTTTAGAAGGTAAAACTGATTTTGGAATTTTAATTTGCGGATCTGGTATTGGAATGAGTATTGCGGCAAACAGGCATGATGGAATTTATGCTGCTCTTTGTTGGAATGAACAGGTGGCAAAATTAGCAAAAGCTGATGATAATTCTAATATTCTAGTATTGCCGTCAGATTTTTTGACATCAAAAGACTCTTTTGCAATTATACATGCCTGGCTTTATACTGAATTTAAATGCGAAAGATACCTAGATCGATTAAAATTAATAGATAAAAAATAAAAATTGGAATTTAAAATGAGCGATAAAAAAAATAGCAAAAAAAATCCGTATCAAGATACCTTAAATTTACCGAAAACAGAGTTTGGGATTCGTGCAAATGCTGCAATAAAAGAACCGGAAATTTTAAAGGAATGGAAAAACAAAGATTTATATAATAAAAGTTGGAACCACAATAAAGACCAAAAAAAATACGTCTTACATGATGGTCCGCCATATGCAAATGGACATATTCATTTAGGTTCAGCTTTAAATAAAGTTTATAAAGATTTTGTAACAAAGTTTTGGCGAATGACTGGGTGTCATGTTCCTGTAAAACCTGGTTGGGATTGTCATGGTCTACCAATAGAATTAAAAGCTCTTGCTGAGATTGAAAAAGTTGAAAGCAAAATAGATTTGATAAAATGTTGTAGAAAGTTTGCGGACAAGTGGGTGGATGTTCAGCGTGAAGAATTTAAAAATCTTGGTGTTGTTATGGATTGGGATAATCCATATATTGTAATGCACCCTGAATATGAATCATCTATTTTAAATGCTTTTGCTAAATTTATTGAAAAAGGCTTTATTGAAAGAAAGGGCAAAACCGTTCCTTGGTGTGCTTCTTGTAAAACTGTTTTGGCTGCAGCAGAAATTGAATATCAAGACAGAAAAGATCCTTCCATTTATGTTCTTTTTCCGTTTACCCAAGAAATTAGTAAAGAGCTTTTTGAAGATATTTTAAAAAATAAGAGTGATTTAGAAATTAATCTTTTGGTTTGGACAACAACTCCATGGACATTGGCATTAAACAGAGCGGTAATGCTTAATAATAATGCAAAATATGTTTTGTTGGAGTTGCCACAAAAAAATAGATCAATTATTGTTGCAAAAGATTTGGTGGATAAAATTTGTTCTGTTTTAGAAATTGATAAAAAAATCTTAGCAGAATTTGATTCAAAAATTTTTGAAGGCAAACGTGTTAACCATCCTTTTATTAGTAATTTGCAGGTTCCTGTGTTGCTTGAAAATAGTGTAATGTTAAATGAAGGAACTGCTTGTGTGCATACAGCCCCAGGGTGTGGGCCAGAAGATTATTTTGTTGGGCTAAAAAATAATATTGAAATTTTTTCACCAATTTCAGCTGATGGAAAATACACAAAAGGTATAGAACCTAAAGAACTTGAAGGGATGTTGGTTAAAGATGGGCAATTTTGGGCACTAAAAAAGTTATCCGAGGTTGATCGACTTTTGCATAAAAAATCAATTAAGCATTCTTATCCTCATTGCTGGCGTTGTCACAATGGATTAATTTTTAGAGCAACTGATCAGTGGTTTTGTAATTTAAAAAAAGATGATTTGATTAAAAAGAGTCTAAAAGAAATACAAAATATTAAGTTTGTTCCTGAATGGGGCAAAACAAGATTAAGTTCTTTTATTAGTAATAGAACAGAATGGTGTATTTCTCGCCAAAGGACTTGGGGTGTTCCAATTCCCGCAGTTATTTGTAAAAAATGTGATCATGCAATATTAAAGGCTGATTTTACACAAAAAATTGCCGAAGGTGTAAAAAAAGAGGGCATTGAATATTGGGTTAAATTTTCTATGCAAGATATGCAAGACAATGGAATACTTCCAAAAGATTTTAAATGTGAAAAATGTGGCAACACTGATTTAAATGAATTTAAAAAAGAAACAGATATTTTAGATGTTTGGTTTGATTCTGGTGTTAGCCATTATGCTGTTTTAAATAAAGATCAAAAGAACTTGGGCATTCCGGCCGATATGTATTTTGAAGGTTCTGATCAGCATCGAGGATGGTTTCAGAGTTCCTTGCTTTCTTCAATGATAATTAATAAAAAAACTCCAACGAAGCAAATTAATACACATGGTTTTGTAGTTGATGCCAAGGGATACAAGATGTCTAAGTCTGTTGGTAACGTGGTTGCACCAGATGAAGTCATTCAAAAATATAGTCGCGATGTTCTACGTCTTTGGGTTGCAAGTTCAGATTATTATAGTGATATTGCAATTTCAGATAAAATTTTAAAAAATGTTTTTGAAAGTTATCGCAAGATTCGCAATACTTGTCGTTTTATGATTTCTAATCTTTATGATTTTGATGTGCAAAAAGATGTTGTTGCTGTTGATAAACTTTTAAAAATTGATCAATATGCTTTAGCAGAACTTTTTTATACAAATGATAAAATAATTACTGCGTATAAAGAATCTAATTTTGCATCTGTTTATAACACATTAAATAATTATTGTATTAATAACCTCAGCTCTCTTTATCTTGATATGTGTAAAGATAGATTGTATGTTGAACAATCGGATGGGCATCTAAGGCGATCTGCTCAAACTTCAATTTATTTAATTTTAGATACAATTACGCATTTGATGGCTCCAATACTTTCGTTTTTGGCAGAAGAGGTTTCTGATTATTATCAAAAAAATAAAAAAGATTCTATTCATTTACAAAATTTTGTGAATGTAGAAAATATTTGGGAATTATTAAGTTTTAAGAATGCTCCTGAACATATTAAAATACCTAAGATAAATTTAACTGATTTAAATGCTCTAAAAGGGTCTTTTATTCAAAAATCTTTTTGGAATTTTTTAGAGCAACTGAGAGATATTGTTTTAAAAGAGATCGAAGGAAAAAGAAAACAAGAGATTATAAAGCATTCTTTGGAAGCTAAAATAAAAATTTACTTACAAGCAGATTCGGAACAGAAACAACTTTTAGATAATTTCATTAAAGAATTAAAAGAATCTGGCGAAAATGTTAAAAGATTTTTTAAAGATTGGTTTATAGTTTCAGATGTTGAGATTTGTGATAAAAATGATAATTTAAATAAAACTTCTGCAGATTGGGTTTGTGTTGATGTTTTACATTCTCCTGGAGTAAAATGTCCACGATGTTGGCAATGGGAAGAGACGGATCATGAAACTGGACTTTGCTCAAGGTGTAGGAGTGTTTTAAAAAAATAAGTCATATTTTTTCAAAATAAATAGAAATATATTTTAAATAAAAATGCTGGTAGTACAAACAACTACCAGCATTTTTATTTAAAATATATTTTTGTTGAAGTTAAAAAAAAGGTTTTGATACCATAAGCAAGGGTTGCTTTGAAAAGTTATATCATTTTAATGGGGAGATTTTTTGTAGGGTAAAAGTTAGTATTTATCTTTTGGGTGTTTTAGGGGAGAATAGTAATGTTGAAAAATCAAAAAAAATATATTCAAGCATTTTTAATAGCAATATTTTTTATATCAAATATAACCGCAATGAAGCGATTTGTTGCTATGGGTGATCCGCATGCAGGAAGATCAAAATTTAAAACTCATTATCTTGATTTTATATTAAAAATGAAAAAACAATATCCTAAAATAGATAAGGTTTTTATTCCAGGTGATTTAACGGATTCAAATAAAATTGGTTGTTCTTTGTATTGTAATTCTAAGTGGGGAAAAGAAATATCAGGAATATTTGATTATGGTCAATGGGGTAAGCTTTGTAGTTCATGGGTTAATCCGTTGAAGCGAGCCGGAATGAAAGTTTTTATGACACTTGGCAATCATGATTTATATAATCACATGGAAGGCAAAAAGGATAAACTTCAGCCAATATTTATTGGAGATATGTTAAAAGCTCACTATTATAAATATGATCATAAATTTACTAAAAGTGATATTGCATATGCATTTAAAGAAGACAACTGTTATTTTATTTGTTGTGGAGTTTATCCTGATAAAGAAATTCAAGCTTGGTTAAAAATATATTTAGCAAATATAGTAAAAGCTAATCCGGTGTTTTTCTTTTTTCATTATCCAGTATGTGGAAAAAAAGGATCTAAAGATTTTAGAGATGGATTTTATAATACAATTAAAGATTACAATGTAAAGGCTATTTTTACTGGTCATGTAAATTCATTTACTCATTTGTGGCATGATAAAATTCCAGTTTTTAGTTGTGGTGGAACTTACTTTGCTGTTCCTAAATATAATTCAATAACTGGAAATATAGATTTGAAGAAAAGCTTTTTTGTTGGTGACGATTCAAATACAAGCAAGACTTATAAGATAAAAGGCTATTTTGATGAAGAACTATATAATATAGAAGAGATTTTTG
>JBHPBZ010000035.1:0-7996 GCA_042576165.1 Candidatus Babelota bacterium
ACAACCGATGCAATAGTTGAATTTTGTGTAGAACCTAAAGATTTTTTATCTTTGGTTAACTATAATCGTTTTGTAGAAATAATTAAGGAAGCATCCTAGCCACTAGCATTATTCACTGCATCTCAAATGGCAAATCTGTTTTTGAAGTATTATCTAGTCTTTTTTAATTATCTAAATCGCGTTAAATAAGCCCACCAAACCATATTTTATCAATAATCTCAACATTCATCTACTGCACACTCCCCAAAACCGCATATTTTTGTTATAAATATATAAGTAATATATACAATGAAACCAAAAAGGAACTGAATTCAATGTCCACATCTTTTTCATTATCACTTGAACTCATTTTTCTAATGAACTGGTTATTAAAAAATAATAAGATAAAACTAAAAAACCTTATTTCTGAAGCTATAAAACAAGGTCTATTAGAAGAATTAGAACTTATCGATGAAAATGAAGAAAATCTAAATGATACAACTTTTCTACACAATACAATTTTAGATTTTTTGCTATTTTTAGAAGATTCTTTACTGGAAACTCTAGAACAAAAAAATATAAATTTCGATTTAAAAGAAAAATTTAAATCAACATTACAAAAAATTAATTCTCAATCTATGGACAGGAAAACCATATGGCTCAGCATGAATCAAACAAAAATCAAAAATAAATCTAATAATGATGAGGTAAAAAACGCTCTTCTTAATCAACTAATCAAAAACTGGAAACCCAAAGATAATGAACCTATAAATTAAAACAAAGGTCTTTTAATTTTAAAAGTCTTCATATTATTGTTCTAGTAAAAAATATAATTTCTTTATAAGGATCAATAATGATATATGATTTTTTTTTAATAATAATTTTATCTTTTTTAATGGAACTTATAGATTCTAGTTTAGGAATGGGGTATGGCACAATTCTTTCACCCCTTTTTATAATAATATTTGAATACCAACCAGAAATCGTAATTCCCTCAATTCTACTCTCACAAGCAATCAGTGGAACTATTGCTGGTATTTTTCATAACAAATACAAAAATGTAAGCTTTAAAATACACAACAAAACATGGGTAGAAAATATAAAATATGGATTCACAAAAGAATTACGCTTTGTTCTTCTTATTTCGATCACAGGCGGCTGTTTTACAATTGTAGGAGCAACTTTAACAAATTATATTAATCCCATAATTCTAAAAACCTATATTAGTATTCTTACAATTGGTATAGGAATAATAACAATAACAAAAAAACGCTTTGTATTCTCATGGAAAAAAATAATAGGTTTTGGAATGCTTTCAACATTTAACAAAGGATTTACAGGTGGAGGCTTTGGCCCAATATTAACCGGAGGACAAATATTAAGCGGACACAAAGAAAAAAGTGCAATAGGTTGTACAACTTTAGCCGAAGGACCTGTTTGTCTAATAGGTTTTTTAGCCTATTTAATATTAGATAATGTTCAAGGATCATTATTTAGTTTTTTAACTCCAATGATTATTGGATCTGTACTGGCCAGTCCAATTGGAGCTTTTTTAACAAAAAAAATAAACAAAAATAGCTTAAACCTTATCATTAGCATCCTGCTAATAATCTTGGGAGCATGGACTTTTACAAAAATTGGATTTTAAAACTTAAAACCCATTTCTTTTAATTTTTGTCTTAACTGATAAAGCGGCAACCCCAAAACAGTTGTATACGAACCATTAATGCTTTTAAAAAAAGATTGACCATAACCTTCAATAATTCCAGCACTACATGAATAAATAAAATCAGGAAGATTACAAAAATATTTATCAAAATCTTTAGGTTCTACACAAAATTCAACTATTGCATCGGTTGTCCAATATTGTTTTTCTTCCGTTTCCCATTCATTACTTTTTAAAATCTTTTTTTCTAAACAGCAACCAGTTACAACTCTGACAGGTTCATTATATAAAATTGTTAACATACGCTTTGCATCATTCAAATCTTTAGGTTTACATAAAATTTGATTGCTTTTTGTACTTTTAACCAAAGTATCTGCCGTTAAAACAAAAATAAAATCTTCCTTAATTTTTTGTACATCTGGTAAAACTAAATGATCCATTTTTTCTTGAGCTATACTTAAAACATAGTTGTCAAAATCATGCTTAATGTCTATTCCACATTCATCGCTTTTATGCTCCAAAATCTTATAATCAATTTGAGATAATTCTAATAATTTTCTACGTGGTTTCGATTTCGATCCCAAATATAAAATATCTTTAGTCACTAGATTCCTAATTATTTTACTGTTTTATTTTTAAGTTTATTATTAAACTTTTTTTTTGAACTGTTAAATACTTTAGACGTCTTATAATCTCCAGTAATAACTACATAATCATAAACATTAATATCCTTCAGAATTGTCATCTGATCATTAAAAAAAAATTGCCAAAAATCATTTTCTGATTTTAAAAAATGATTTTTTGAAGCATAATAGATATTTTCATCTTCTTTGAAAAATCTGTATAAATTAAATTTAGGAATAATTTTATCAAGCCATTTCTTGGGATAATTTGAAATCAAATACAAAGTATGTTTCTTTTCAAGTTTAATCTGTTCTAATGATGTAACAACTTCAGAATTACACTCAAAACAATTAGCAAACCATAAGTCATCCTCAAAATATTTCCAACCTAACGTAGGACCAAAAAGAACATTGATCGTAGCCAAAAGCATTTCCTTATCCAAAATATTAAAAGATTTATTATTTTCTCCCGATATAATCGTTATATCTCCTTCATAAGAGTTAAAACACTCTTCATACAAATTGGAACAATTTAACCTTCCTCTGAAAAAACCAATCATTGATTCATTATGTTGCAAAAACAAATTTTTAACAAAATCAAATTTTTTATTAAAATCTTTTTTTAATGCTTCAGGATATATTTCATAACCATATTTTTTATACATTTTTTTAAGATTAGCTACATTATCACAGATTACTTTCTCTATTGTTTTCGAAAAGCATGATTTGAGCAAAACCGTCTCTAAATCAATAATAATTCTTTTTGAATAAAGACTTGAAAATAAAAATAATTGAATTAAAAATAATATTTTTCTCATCATGATTACTCCAATTCCCAAAACCCAGCAATATTTTGTTTTACTTTTCCTTCAAGCTGTAAATCAAATAATTTTTCTTGCAAAGTATTTAAATCAATATCAGCTTTAATGCTTAAATCATCAAGCGATATTGGTTTTTGTATAAAATTTAAAAACTGTTCATCTTTTGAATTAGGTTTCGCAACAGAAACTGTATTTTTAACAATCTCTTTTTTTTCTTTTATATTTTTAGAATTTTTATCAGAAAGTAAAATAGTATTAACTTGACCAAAATCTTCTAAAATATCATCAATCGAATTTACTAACTTTGCCCCCTGCTTAATTAAATTATGACAACCAACGCTAAGTTCATCATAAATGGAGCCTGGAACAGCAAAAACATGCCGACCTTCATCTAATGCAAATTTTGCAGTAATTAATGCACCACTTTTTTTTGCCGCTTGAACAACCAAGCAGCCAGAACTTAAACCAGCAATTATACGATTCCGTGCAGGAAAATTCCCCTTTTTGGCTGGAAATTGCAAAGGGAAAGGCGACACTATCGTTCCACCTTGCTTTACAACTTCTCTAAATAATTTTTTATTACCTACGGGATAAGGATACATTAATCCGGAACCTAAAATCACAATTGTGGTTCCCAATGCATTTAATGTTGCCCTATGCGCCATACTATCAACACCTAAAGCTCCACCACTAACAATTGCATAATCAGATTTTACTAACTCAGGTACAATATCATCTATAACATTTTTAGCATAAGCTTTGGCTTTTCGTGAACCAACTACAGCGAATTTTTTATCAATTTGATTTAATGATTTGCCCTTACAATAAAGAACAATTGGAGGCATATAAATCTCTTTTAAGTCTTGTGGATAATCAATATCTAAAAAAGTTATTATATCAATTTTATATTTTTCTATCAGCTCAATTTCTTTTTCAAGTTTATCTTTATCTTTAAGTCCATTAACTATAAGATCTGATGCTATATTGGTGATACCTATTTTTTTTATAAAATCATCATGATTATAATTATAAATTTTTTCTAGGGACAAATTCAAATCTTTTGATTCCAACGATTTTTTTATAAAAAACTCACCTAAAAATTTTTTTAAAATCTTTAAAATCGAGCTTGGTCCAATTCCTTGGACCAAGCAAAGATGTAATAAAACTTTTTTATCACTATCAATAACTGACAAATTAACTTACCCCCGCAAAATATTTATTCTTTAGGCTGTTCGGTTTCTTCAGATTCAGTTTCCTCAAAAGTAGCTAACGAAGAAATTACCTGACTTTTATCAATTCTTATTAATCTAACACCCTTAGCCTGTCTACCCATAGTTCTAACTTCTTTTGGAGATAGTCTTATTATTTTTCCATTAGCATCAATCAACAAAATATGGGACTTCGGACTAACAATAGCCAAACCGATTACTTGACCATTTCGCTTATCAGTTGGAATTGTTCGTACACCAACGCCACCTCTATGTGCAACTCTAAAATCAGAAATTTTAACTCGCTTACCATATCCTCTCTGGGTCGCAAACAGCAAATCATTCACTTTGTTGTCTTCTGATATAACTTCCAATCCAACCACATAATCATCTTTTCTCAACCGAATGCCACGAACCCCACTAGCCTGGCGCCCCATTGATCTGACTTCATCTTCTTTAAATTGAATCCCTTGGCCTTTAGCAGTTGCAATAACAATTGAATCTTTACCAGAACTTAAATCACAAAATGCAAGTTCATCATCTTCGGACAAGCTAATTGCTCTAATTCCTGTAACACGAATTTTTGCAAAAGCTTTAGAATTAGTTTTTTTAATAGTACCTTTTTTGGAAATCATCACCAAGAACTTATCTTCCATTTCTTTTGCAGGAAGTAACTTGGCAACTTTTTCACCATCTGCAAGTTGCAACAGATTAACAATAGCTCTTCCTTTTGCAACTCTTGAACCTTCAGGAATTTGAAAAACTTTTAGACTATAAACACGTCCCAAGTTGGTGAAAAAGAATAACTCATCATGTGTTCCTGAAACAAAAATATCTCTAACAATATCATCACTTTCAGAAAGATCTGCCACACCTTTTTTGCCTTTACCACCTCTATGTTGCACAGTATAAGTATCTAATGGAACTCGCTTTATATAACCCTTCTTAGTCAATGTTACAACAACATCCTCCGCTGGAATTAATTCACTATCCTCTATACTGCCCTCAAAAGTAGCTTCTATTCTACTTCTTCTTTCATCCGCATAACTTTTCTTTATTTGTTCGAATTCTTCGACAATCACTTTATTAAGAACTACTTCATCATTTAAAATCAATTCTAATTTTAAAATAATCTTTTTAAGTTCTTCCATTTCCGTATGAATTTTTCCTATTTCTAAACCTGTCAACTTTTGCAAACGCATTTCTAAAATTGACTTAGCCTGAATAGCTGAAATCTCAAAATTTTTGAATAAAGCATCTGATGCAATTTGAACATTTTCTGATTTTTTAATTAACGAAATAACTTTATCAATATTATTAAGAGCAATAATAAGTCCATTTAAAACATGTTCTCTAGATTTGCTTTTTGCTAAGTCAAACTCAGTACGCTTTGTAATAATTTCTTTTCTATGTACTAAAAAATGCTCTAACATTTCTCTTAATGTAAAAATCATTGGCTTATTTTGATACAAAGCAAGCAACAAAATAGAAATCGATGTTTGAAAATTTGTATGCTTATAAAGTTGATTTAAAACAACCTGAGGAACTTCTCCCCTTTTTAACTCAACTACAAGCCTAATGCCTCGCTTATCTGATTCATCTCTTATATTAGAAATACCATCAATTACTTTATTTTTAACCAAGCCTGCAATCTTTTTAATGAGATCAGATTTATTAACCTGATAAGGAAGTTCGGTTACAACAATTGCATTATGTTTTTTGTTTTCTTCAATATCTACAACTGCACGAACAATAACATTTCCATGTCCTGTTCGATAAGCTTTAACAATGCCAGCCCTTCCACAAATTATTCCACCCGTTGGAAAATCTGGAGCAGGAATTAACTCAAACAAACGCTCTTCTGTCATCCCAGGATTTTGCAATAATTCAACAGCAGCATCAACAACTTCTCTAAGATTGTGTGGAGGAACTGATGTTGCCATACCGACAGCAATACCCGTTGAACCATTAATTAAAAGGTTAGGAATTTTACTAGGAAGAAGTGTTGGCTCATTTCTTGATTCATCAAAATTAGGAACAAATAAAACCGTATTTTTATCTATGTCAGATAAAATATCTCTCGAAATTTTTTCCATACGCACTTCAGTATAACGCATAGCAGCTGCATTATCACCATCAACAGAACCCCAGTTACCCTGTCCATCAAGCAGTGGGTATCTTTTAGAAAAAGTTTGCACCAAACCAACCATAGATTGATAAATTGCAGAATCACCATGCGGATGGTAGTGACCAATCACTTCACCAACAACAGTCGCTGATTTTCTATGTCTTTTTTCATGATAATAACCAAGCTTGTGCATCGCAAAAAGAATTCTTCTATGTACCGGCTTTAAACCATCTCTTACATCAGGAAGTGCACGACTAATTATTACAGACATTGCATAATCTAAAAACGAAACTTTCAACTCTTTTTCGATAGAAAGAGGTAAAACTTTTTTTTTCAACAAATTATTATCTAAATTTTCTTTTTTATCCGTAGGCATTTTTAAAATCCCCTATTTGAGACTCGTCCCAACTCTGAAAACTTTCTAAAAAACACTAAAAACACTGTAAAGTACAGGATACTATGCTTTATAAAGGAAAACAAGCTTAGCTTTTTATTACTAAAAACATCACCAGTCGAACAACAAACAAGGTAAAAAAACCGGCAAGTAAATCATCTAACATAATTCCCCAACCACCACTAACTTTTTCCATTTTATTTATTGGATAAATTTTTGAAATATCAAAAAAACGAAATATTAAAAAAGCTAATCCGTATATCCAAATAATTTTTGGCATAGCAATTAAACTTATTCCCATCCCCAAAACTTCATCTATCACCACAATTGAAGGATCATGTTTTTGTAATATTTTTGCAACATTCCCACCACTCCAAACACCAACAAAAAATAAACTCGTTAAAAAAGCTAACATCAAAAGAATTGATTGTTCTGGAATTAAATAAAATAAGCCAAGCGCAACAAAGCTACCTGCTGTTCCCGGGAAAAACGGAAAATATCCCACTCCACCAAAAGTCGCTACCAATTTTATAAAAAAATTCTTAACCTTTTTTATCATACGCTGTAATCCTAGACCAATTTTTACTTAAATAATCTATAGCAGACCATAAAGTCATAACAATAACAAAATACATAAAAATATTTACTATATTATTTGTTATAAAAATTAAATTTTGATCGTCAATAAAATAACTTATATACGTATAAATAAAAATTAAATAAATTGCTATAAACTGTACTGTAGTTTTTACTTTTGCTAAATAAGAAGTTTGCAAACTTACTCCATTTTTTATTAAATAAATTCTTAAAAATGTAATACCAATATCTCTTCCAAAAATAATCAACATCATCCACAAATCAATTATTTTTAAAAGATAGAATATAAAAAAGGCCGACATAATTAAAAATTTGTCAGCCAATGGATCCAAAAAACTACCTAGGTACGATTTAGCCTTTAAAGCTCGTGCCAAATAGCCATCACAATAATCAGTAATTGCCGCTACTGTAAAAATAAAAACAGATCCAAAAAAATATTCTTCTCCCTGAAAAAACAGAAATATAAAAACAGGAGTAAACATAATTCGAAAAAATGTTAAAATATTAGGAATCGTAAAAATTTTATTCATTATTCTCATTAATTTTAAATTTAATTTTATGTATCAAATATTTTTTATAC
>JBHPBZ010000036.1:0-7714 GCA_042576165.1 Candidatus Babelota bacterium
AAAAATCGTTTTTTTATATTGATAGTTTTAATTTTTACTTTTTCAAATATTTTTTCTGACAATGTTCTTGGAACTAAAATTGATAAAAAAAACAATAAAACTGCGGATCTTATTCTTTTTTCTTATGATAGACCAATGCAATTAATGGCTTTTTTGGAATCGATAGAAAAAAATGTTGAAGGAATTGGTTCTATTTTTGTCATTTATCGTTCAAGTGATGGTGAATATGAAAAGGGATATAAAATTGTAAAAGATACATTTGAGTTTGTTAAATTTTTAAAACAAGAAAATCCTCCTTACGATTTTAAAGAGCTTTTATTATATTCTGTTTTTGATAATTCATCTTCAGATTATTTTTCTTTTGGGGTTGATGATATGATTGTTACTGATCCAATTAATTTTTCAGAATGTATAGATTACCTTGAAGAGGAAAAAGCTTATTGTTTTTCATTGCGTTTGGGTACAAATATTGTTCGTTGTTATACGATAAATCAGGATTGTGGAAATCCACTTTTTACAAAGATAGAAAATGGAATTTATAAATGGCAGTTTTGTCAGGGTAAAGGAGATTGGTCGTTAGCAGCTTCTACTGATATGACAGTATATCGTAAAAAAGATTTTAATGATTTGTTTAATAACCTTGAATATAAAAACCCCAATGTTTTTGAAGCTTTGTGGATTGCAAATGCTGATAATAGACAATTTGGGATTTGCTATGAATTTTCAAAAGTTATAAATATTCCGGTTAATATTGTTCAAGATCAAAAGTGGCATAGAGCAATGAATTTTTTAGATACTAAAGAATTATTAGAAGAATTTTTGGATGGAACAAGGATAGATATCCATGAGGTTGCCGAGTCGATGCAAAAAAAAAGAAATGAATCACCTCATATAGCATATGTTCCACATTTTATTTTTCAGTAATTTCGGATTTTGGTGTTTCTAGAGTTTTGTAACAAATTAAAAATAAAATTATAGAAATAAAACTTGTAATACTGCCAAAAAGAAATGTAGCATCGCTACTTATATATTTCCATATGTATCCAGCAATAATACTAGAAGATAATGTTAGAATTCCTGTAATTGTATAAAATGTGCCAATTGCTGTTGCACTCAACCTTTTTTGTGCTAAATTTGCAACATAAGCTCGTTGGTTTCCTTCGGTTGTTGCATAAAAAATTCCATACAAAATAAACAAACCAATAAATTGTGAAGTAGTTTTAGCAAATGAGAAGCCAAGGCTTGTCAAACAAAATATTAAATACCCCAAAATTAATACCTTCTTTTTGCCAATTTTGTCATAAAGTATGCCAAGTGGAATAGCAAATGTTGCATAAAAAATATTGTATAAAACATATAAGAATATTGGAGCAGTTATTGCTAATTTACCAGTAAAAATTTCTTGGGCTTTTAATATAAGAAACATATAACTAAAATTAGCAAGTGAAAAAATTCCTGAAACTAGAAAAAATAATTTTAGTCTTTTGGGGAAATTTGCGAATTCAAATTTTATTGTTGTTAAATGCTTTTTTTCTGTTTCTTGAGTATCTTTTACAAAATAAAGAGGGATTAAAGAGAAAATTCCAATTATTGAAGCAGTCATGATAATGTTTTTGAAACTAAAACCAAAAATCCATAATAATATAAATGCAAACATAGATCCAATTATTGCGCCTGTTGTGTCAAAAGTTCTATGTAGTCCAAATATTCTTCCTCTTTGTTCTCTCGTTGAATATTTAGCAATTATAGCGTCTCTTGGAGCATCCCTAAAACCTTTACCTATTCTTTCTAGGCCTGAAAAAACAATTAGTTGTTGCCATGTTTTTGATATTGCAATAAAAAATTTAAATATTGCTGAAAAAATATATCCAGAAGAAACAAATATTTTTCTTTTACCCGATTTATCGGAATAATATCCACTAACTACTTTTAAAATGTTTGCAATACTGTCTCTAAGCCCTCCAATTACACCAATAACAACACTACTTCCTCCCATTGCTTTTAAAAATAGTGGCAAGATTGGTGTTATCATTTCACTACTTACATCATTTAGCATACTTACTAGGCTTAGTAGTAAGATATTCTTGTTTATTGCACCAAAAAAATTGTTTTTCATAATTTTTTTTCTATTTTTAAGTTTTAAGATTGAGTTTTTTCAAGTTAATTAAAACAATTTAAGTATAAAAATATCAATTAAATATTAAATTATGGGTAAATTAAAAAAGGACGATATTTTTATTTATCGTCCTTTTTTAATTTGTAACTAAATTTGTTTTAGGCAGATAGTACTTTGATACCTCTGATATTCTTCCAATATTGAGTGATTATTTTATTTGATCCAGAAATACAAATTAAACCGTCTCGTTCGTGAGCAATTGTTTTTGCGGCTTCAAAGGCCTGGGTAAGCGAGTTAAACGATTTGGCTTTAATGTTCATTTCTTTTGCTTTCTCGATAGCAACAGCGATATTTTTTGATTCTTTATTTTTAGGTGGAACAAATAGTATTTGACCAGGTACCTTTTTTACTAAATAACGGATTTGCTTTAATGTTTCTACATAATCTATAGAGTCATCTAGACTTAGTATTAAGGCTAACCCTTTTAGTGGACGTTGATAATGTAACAATCTAATTCCTAAGAAAAGATTTGCAAAAGAGTCTACATTATGCGCACTATCTAATAGTATGGATGGTTTTTCTTTTTCTAGTAATTCAAAACGTCCTTTTAATAAATCAAATCTGTCCAGCCAAAATGTTTTTAAAGTCTTTATAGGATTTAATTCTGATTGTCGCTTTGCTTCAAGGGTTGGGCGTCCTCTTTGGCCTTTTTTTGTTGCAAGTAAATTACCTTTTAAGAATGGTGAAAATTTTCCTTTTATATCTTCAATATAAATTTGTGCAATTCTTTCACCCAGCGATGCAGTTCTTCCAAAAAGTTGTTCAAATATATATGGTAAACTTGCTAATTTACGAATTGGCATAGCCCATTTTGCTTTACGTTCGTTTTTTATCCATACTTTCATTTTTTGAAGTCTAAGTTTACTTTGTTCTGCTGAGATAAACCAGTTATTAGGTCTTGCAATTTCAAGCATGTGCGATGTAATGTCATCAAGGCTTTCACCTAAAATTTCATTATGATCATGTGCAATTCTTGTAACGGCACTAATTATTGGATTTCCAAAATTAGCAGCATCATATTGTCCACCAACTCCAACTTCTAAAAGAGCTATTTTTATTTGTTTTGATTCAAAGTAAAGTAAAGATGTTTCAATTAGAATTTCAAAGGCTGTTGCTTCCAAGTTATTTTGTTCAACAATATTGATTACTTTATTGGCGAATTCAGTAAATTCTTTATTTGAAATGGTGTTAAAATTGACACTAATTTGTTCATTATAGTTTAAAATATTTGAAGAATGACAAGATCCAACTTTAAAACCTTCTTCTTCAAGAAGTTTTGATGCAAAGTGCATAGTTAAACTTTTGCCATTTGCTCCACCGACGACAATTAGATCTATTTTTTTTGATATATTTCCACAAAGTTTGTCTAATTTTTTCATACGAGGGATTACATTTTTATTGTAATCGATACGGTTTCGTTGGTTTAAATATTCAACGACTTCATTATAATTTTTAGTATTTTCTGCTATTGAAGTATTTTTAACATTTTGTGTTTCTGTAATCATGGTTTTAATCCTTTTTACCTAAAACTGAAAAATTGCTTAATTATTAGTTAAAAGTTTTATTTAAGTTGTAGCTTTTGTTTAAATTATTAACAATATTCTTTTTGCACTATTTATACACATAAAGATTTCAAATAGAAAAGTTCGGTATTGCTATTTATATTGCTTAATATAAAATAAAAATTCATATAATATAATTTACAATATTTTGTTTTATTTCACAAACGCTGTTTATAAAGTGATTTATATGTTTATATTTACGGATAGAATAGAAGAATGAAGTATTCTTTGCATTTATGAAACAATTGTAAGCTAATTTATAATAGAGATATTGTCAAAAACATATTAAGCTTAATATCGAATTGAAATTTTGTCTAAATATTTAATAAAGAAAATAAAAATAATGAATAAGAATAAATTTTTTTGGCAAAACGCAGATAGTATTCCTTTGTTGGTTGAATTATTAAGAAATAATAAAATATTGGTTACTTCTACAGACACGATTTTGGGATTTTTAAGCAATTTAACCCAAGACAGTTTTGATAAGTTAAATGAGCTAAAAAAAGAGCGTAGTCATAAGCCCTATTTAATATTAATTTCGTCTATTAATAAATTGACAAAATTTGTTGATATTTCTGATTTATCGGATGGTACTTTGAGGTTAATGAAACAATGTTGGCCTGGTCCATTAACTATAATTTTTAAATCCAAAAATAATCTACCGAGTTTTTTGGTATCGGATAATAAAACAATTGCCATTAGGATACCAAGACATGATGGTTTGAAAGAGTTGCTAAAGTTTTTTGATGGACTTTTTTCTACAAGTGCAAATCGAAGTGGAAAAATTCCACCTAAAAAAATTAACGATTTAGATTTGCAAATTTTGAATGAGGTTAGTGGTGTTGTTTTAGATAAATGGAATTTAAATAAAAAGTTAAATGTTGACATGCCTTGTCCTTTAGATCAAACTTTGCCATCAAGTATTATTGACCTTTCTAATAGAAAAGAGGTAGTAATAGTTAGGGAAGGTGCATATTCTATAAAAAAAATGGAAGAATATTATGGTTCAAAATTTAAAAAAAGGGGATAGTGTTTTTAATAAAAATATTATAAAGCTAGTATGGGATATGATTTTAAGGGCAAAGAAGATAACCCTTTTAACACATTTTAAACCTGATGGCGATGGGATTTCTGCTTGTGCAGCTTTAGAGCATATTTTTATAAAACTCGATAAAGAAGTAGAGGCAATTTATCCAAATAGTCCAATTTTTGACTTAAAAAGGAATCCTAAAAAATTATTGATAAATGAGAATCAACAGATCCCAGATATTTTAATTGTAATTGATACTGCTAATTATGAACGTTTTTATTATCCCAAAGAGTTTTTTAACATTCCAATAATAAATATTGATCACCATGTTAGTAATTCTATAAATGGAAAATATAATTTTATTAATCCAGATAGTTCGAGTGCATGTGAAATTCTTTTTGGATTGATTGAGCAGTGGGATAAAGAGCTAATTGATAAATATGTGGCTGAATGTTTATTGTTTGGTATATTATATGACAGTCAAATTTTCCATACACAGTCGACATATCCGCATACTTTAAGAGTTTGTGCAGATTTAATTGAATATGGTGTTAACTTATATAAATTAAAAACAGAATTATTGTCTAATAAAAATCCAAATATAATTGCTTTGTGGGGGAAGGTTCTTAGTAATATAAAAATTTCTGATAGTGGCAAAGCTGCTTGGGCATGTATTATGCAAAGTGATTTAAAGAAATACAAAATTGGTCCTTCTTCTTTAATTGGTTTTAATAATTTTTTATCTCAGATTTCAGGAGTTGATATAACTCTGCTTTTCTATCAAATGGATAAGGGTAAAACAAAGGTATCTTTAAGATCAAAAAAAACGGATGTAAATAAATTGGCGGATAAATTTGGTGGGGGAGGTCACAAGAATGCTGCTGGTATTTTAAGCGATGAGCCTATTGGGGAGTTGGTCAAAAAAATTACATGTGAGTTATAATTCTTCTAAAAGAATTGATTTAATATATATTTTTTTGTCAAAATAGTTTTTGATAAGTAAAATTTAAGTCCAAATGTTGGGGAGGGCGTTAATGAAAAATTCAGGATTTACTATTATTGAACTTATGATTGTTGTTGCAATTATAGCTTTTTTGGCAACGATTTCTGTGCCAAAATATTTTAACTATTATGCAAAAGCAAGGCAGGCTGAGATTGCTGTTAATTTGGCATCTTTGCATACCGCGCAGCAAATTTATTATGCGGAACATGGAGTTTATAGTAATGTTTTATTTGGAAAAAATGGGATAGGTTGGAAACCAGAAGGGTACAGAGGTGGAGGAAAAGGAGAAAATTTCTATTACACGTATGGATTTAATTTTCCAGGAGCAAAAGAGGGAGTAAATTATTTTACCGGCAAACTAGAAACATCGAAAGAAGCTTTAGGAAATACCAAATCAGATAAGGATGCTTTTGTTGCATGTGCAGCAGGAAAAGTTGCTGGAAAAGATAAAATTGATGTTTGGCAAATTGACGAATCTAGAAGAATTGAAAATGTAATAAACGGAATTGATTAATTTAAAAAAACAACTTTTAATTACTTTTATTAGAAGCTAAAATTTTGAATAAAAAAGTAAAGAATTGCACCCAGTGCTAAAAATGGTCCAAATGGAATTAGTGTATGGGTGCTTTTTTTTGATATAAAAAGATAACTTCCAGAGATTATAACTCCGGTTAGTGATCCTATAGTAATGCTGAACCAAACTCCGAGTGGTCCTAAAAAAGCTCCTATCATTGACAAAAGTTCCATGTCTCCAATTCCGAGACCTTCTTTTTTTGCAAAAAATTTAAATAGCTTTGCAACTACCAATAAACTTGCATAGCCTAAAATAGATCCAATAAGGCTTTGTTTAAAACTTATTTCTATTAGATTTAAGTATGAGCATATAAGTCCGAATGGTACCATCCAGATTGAAAAAATTTGTGGAATAACGAGTGCTTGAAGATCTGTTCTTATTGCAACAATCAGAGATGAAAAGAAAATAAAATAACAAATAAACGAATAAGTCAGTTGTGATGATAAAATAACGGTGTTATCAAGATTAAATACTTTAAAAAATAATGCGGTAATTATTACTGCTGTTAAGATTTCTATTAGTGGATATAACCAAGAAATTTTCTTTTTACAATTTCTGCATTGAGCTTTTAATATAATCCATGAAATAATTGGAATATTGTCATACCATGGAATAAGATTTTTACAGAAATTACAGGTTGAGCGTTTTTCAAAAAATGATTTTTGTGTAATACATCTATATGCTACTACGTTTAGAAATGATCCCCAGCATAGAGAAAAAATAAAAACAATAAATAATAAAGTGATCATGTTTTTTAATTAACCTATTCCTGCTTTTACTAAATCATGAATATGTATTAAACCAATAACAGAATTATTTTGTTGTGTTACAACCAAACTTGTAATGTTATATTTTTCCATTTTTTTTAATGCATCATATGCTAATGTTTGGGAATTTATTGATTTTGGATTTATGGATGCAATTTCTATGGCTGTTTTTTTAAAAAGTTCTGAACCAAGATTGCATGCTCTACGTAAATCGCCATCAGTTACTATTCCAAGTAATTTTTTATTTTGGTCTACAATTATTCCAATTCCTAATTTTTTGCTACTTATTGTTAATAACAAATCTTTAAAATTTGCTTTTGGATTTATTAATGGAAGATCTGTTTTTGGATACATCATTGATGAAACTTTAAGTAATAAGCGTTTTCCTAAAGCTCCTGCTGGATGGAATTTTGCAAAATCATTTTGGTTAAATCCTTTTAACTTACTTACACAAACTGCTATTGCGTCACCAAAAGCCATGCATAGAGTAGAGCTGCTGGTGGGTGCAAGATTAAATTCGCAGGCTTCTTTTTGGAAAGGTAGTATAATTGATAAATCTGCTAAGTTGCATAGTTTTCCATTTGCGCAAGAAATAAGGCTAG
>JBHPBZ010000037.1:0-7467 GCA_042576165.1 Candidatus Babelota bacterium
TTTCTATAATCTTAGGTCCCATGCCTATTGAAAAAGATGGGGTGTATATTCCAAAAACTTTGCAAAAGAAGTAAGGTTATGTTTTAGCGGAAATTGTGTTTTTAATTTGTTATTTAAGGTAGAAAATATGCCAACGATAAATCAGCTTGTTCGTTTCAAGCGTAAAGAAAGTGTAAAAAAAACTAAATCTCCAGCGTTAAATAGATGTCCGCAGAGAAGAGGTGTTTGTGTTAGGGTTTATACAGTAACTCCTAAAAAGCCAAACTCTGCATTAAGAAAAGTTGCTCGTGTAAAGCTTACAACCGGCAAAGAGGTGACGGCTTATATTCCGGGAGAAGGGCATAATCTTCAAGAGCACTCTGTTGTATTGGTTAGGGGTGGTAAGGTTAAGGATTTGCCTGGTGTTAAATATCACATAGTTCGGGGTACACTTGATACTTCAGGCGTTGAAGGTAGATCGCAGTCAAGGTCGCTTTATGGCGCAAAACGTAAGAAAGGTAGTTAATGCCTAGAAGGAAATCTGTCGGATTAATAAGGGAAATTGGAGTTGACCCAAGATTTAAATCTTCTGTTGTGCAGAAGTTGATAAATATGATTATGGAGCGTGGTAAAAAAAATATTGCACGTTCAATCGTTTACGATGCTTTTGATATCTTAAGTAAAAAAGTTGGTAATGACGAAAGAAAGGCATATCAATTTTTTGAAAAAGCTATGGGACAATTAAAGCCTGCTGTTGAAGTTAAATCACGACGTGTTGGTGGTGGCGTGTATCAAATCCCTACTGAAGTTAGTTCTAGAAGGGCGCTGGCTCTTTCTATGCGTTGGCTAATATCTGCATCTGCAAAGCGTTCGGATAAGACTATGGGGAAGCGTTTGGCGGCGGAATTATTGGACGCTGTTGAGGGTCGCGGAAGTGCTATTAAAAAAAGACAAGATGTACATAGAATGGCTGAGGCTAATAGAGCTTTTTCGCATTATGCTTGGTAATTGTAGTTAAAGGTGTGGCAAAAAAATGAGTGATGGCTTTAAAGAAAAATTAAAAAAGTATAGAAATATTGGTATAATGGCTCATATAGATGCGGGTAAAACAACCGTTACTGAGCGTATTTTGTTTTATACTGGAGTTTCGCATAGAATTGGAGAGGTTCACGAGGGCGAAGCGATAATGGATTGGATGGAGCAAGAGCAGGAGAGGGGTATTACAATTACTTCTGCTGCAACTACTTGCTTTTGGAGGGATTATCATATAAATATTATTGATACTCCTGGCCACGTTGATTTTACTGTAGAAGTTGAGCGTTCCTTGAGGGTTTTGGATGGCTGTGTAGCTGTTTTTTGTGCTGTTGGAGGTGTTGAGCCGCAATCAGAAACAGTTTGGCGTCAAGCTGACAGGTATGAGGTTCCACGTATTGCCTTTGTTAATAAGTTAGATAGGGTTGGAGCGGATTACTTTAATGTTGTTGCCGAGGTTGGCAGTAAATTGCATGGTAATCCATTAGCAATGCAGATTCCTGTTGGGGAGTCAGAAAACTTTAAAGCTATAATTGATATTTTGCTTAAAAAGATGATTATTTTTGATGAGGAAAGCAGGGGAGCGAAGATTGAGCTTGTTGATATTCCTGTTGAGTATGCGCAAAAAGTTGAAGAGATGTATGAGTCAATTGTCGAAACGGCTTGTGATTTTGATGATGCGCTTGCGGAAAAGTATCTAGAGGGAACCGATTTTTCTGTTGATGAGGTTAAAAAAGCTCTACGTAAGGGTGTCTTGCTGCAAAAAGTGACACCGGTTTTTTGTGGGTCTGCTTTTAAAAATAAAGGAGTTCAATTGTTGTTGGACGCTATTGTTGATTATCTTCCTTCTCCTTTAGAAGTTCCTGCAATTGAAGGTGAAAATCCTATTACGAAGAAGATGGAAACAAGGCCTGCAGATCCGAATGGCCCTTTTTGCGCTTTAGCATTTAAGATAATGACAGACCCATTCGTTGGTTCTTTAGCTTTTGCTAGAATTTATTCAGGAAAATTGGATGCTGGTTCTTATGTCTATAATTCAGGTAGGGGAAAGAAGGAAAGAGTTAGTCGTATAGTAAAAATGCATTCTAACAAAAGAGAAGAGCTTAAGTCTGCAGAAGCCGGAGATATTGTTGCTGTAGTTGGAGTTAAAGATGTTACAACTGGTGATACTTTATGTGATGAAAAGAGCCCTATTCTCTTAGAGTCGATTGATTTTCCAGAGCCTGTTGTTAGTGTTGCCATTGAGCCTAAGGGGAGGGGTGATTATGAAAAAATGACTCTTGCTTTGAGGAAATTGATGCAAGAAGATCCGTCTTTTAGGTTTACATTTAACAAGGATACTGGACAGACCGTAATATCAGGTATGGGTGAATTGCACTTAGAAATTATTGTAGATCGCCTTCTTCGGGAGCATAAGGTAGAGGCAACTGTTGGGAAGCCTCAGGTTGCTTATAGGGAGACAGCTAGAAAGTCTGTTGAGTCTGAAGGAAAGTTTATTCGGCAGTCAGGTGGGCGTGGCCAATATGGTCATGTTTGGTTGAAAATTGATCCTTTAGAGAGGGGTGCTGGTTTTGAATTTAAAAATGCTGTTACTGGTGGATCTATCCCAAGAGAGTTTATTCCTGGAATTGAAAAAGGGATAAGGGAAACTTTGTTGGGTGGTATTTTAGCCAATTATCCTGTTGTGGATGTAATGGCTACTGTTTATGATGGTTCTTTTCATGATGTTGATTCTTCTGAAATGGCATTTAAGATTGCTGCTTCAATGGCATTTAAAGATGGTATGAAAAAGGCTGATGCTGTTTTATTAGAACCCATATTTAAAATAGAAGTTGTAACTCCAGAAGAGTACATGGGGGACGTTATGGGAGATTTAAACTCTAGGCGTGGAAGGATTTTAGGGATGGGAGCTCGTAAAGGGGTTCAGGTAATTACGGCCGAAGTTCCACTGGCAGAGATGTTTGGTTATACCACTGATTTGCGTTCCATGACTAAGGGAAGAGCGAGTTCGTCTATGCAGTTTGAGGTATATAGGGAAGTTCCTAAGGCTGTTCAGAATTTAATTGTTGAGCAAAAATAATTTGTAAATTAAGAAGGAAATGTTAAATGGCTAAAGGTGTTTTTGAGAGAAAAAAACCGCATTGTAATATTGGAACAATTGGGCACGTTGATCATGGTAAAACAACATTAACTGCTGCTATTACAAAAGTTTTGTCTTCAAAGGGGCAAGCTAATTTTAGAGCATTTGACCAGATTGATAATGCTCCAGAAGAAAAAGCTCGTGGTATAACTATTGCAGTTACCCACGTTGAGTATGAAACAGATAAGAGGCACTATGCTCACGTTGACTGTCCTGGTCACGCTGATTATGTTAAAAATATGATAACAGGTGCTGCTCAAATGGATGGAGCGATTTTAGTTGTTTCTGCGGCGGATGGTCCAATGCCTCAAACTAGGGAACATATTCTTTTGGCAGGGCAGGTTGGTGTTCCTTCAATGGTTGTTTATTTGAATAAGGCTGATATGGTAGATGACCCTGATCTAATTGAGTTGGTTGAAGAAGAAGTTAGAGAGTTATTGACAAAATATGGTTTCCCTGGAGATAAAATTCCTGTTATTAAGGGTTCAGCATTAAAAGCCTTAGAGGGTGATACTTCTGAAATGGGAAGTGAATCTATTATTAAATTAATGGATGCCATTGATTCATATATTCCAACCCCAGAAAGAGATAAAAGTAAGCCTTTCTTGATGCCAGTTGAAGATGTTTTTTCAATTTCAGGTAGAGGAACTGTTGTAACTGGTCGTATTGAAAAAGGTCAATTAAAGATTGGAGATGAAGTTGAAATTGTAGGTTTCAAGGAAACTGTGAAAACTATAGTAACAGGCATTGAGATGTTTAATAAAGAGCTTAAAGAAGGTATACCTGGGGATAATGTAGGATTGCTTTTAAGAGGAATTAAAAAAGAAGATGTTGAGAGAGGGCAGGTTATTGCTGCGGTTGGTTCTATAACGCCTCACAGGAAATTTAAAGCTCAAATTGTGACATTAAGTAAAGAAGAAGGTGGCAGACATACACCATTCTTTAATGGCTATAGACCTCAATTTTATTTTAGAACAACCGACGTTACAGGGAATATTGCTTTGCCTGATGGAAGAGAGATGGTTATGCCTGGTGATGAAGTTGAAGTTACGGTTGAGCTTGTAAGTAAAATTGCAATGGATAAAGAGTTAAAGTTCGCGGTTCGTGAAGGTGGACGAACTGTTGGTGCTGGAATTGTTACAGAAATAATTGAATAATTTCGGGTTAATTTGAATGAAAAAACAGAAAATTCGTTTGACATTAAAATCGTATGATCATCGTTTATTGGATAATGCTGTAAAACAAATTGTTTTGACGGTTAAAAGGACAGGCTCGGAGGTTTTAGGTCCAGTTCCTTTGCCAAACAGGAGGAAGTGTTTTACTGTCTTGAGGTCGCCTCATGTTGATAAAAAGTCGCGTGAGCAGTTTGAATTAACTACTCATAAGAGGATTTTAGATATTCTCGCTCCTACAGAGAAGACGATGGATGCATTGATGAAATTAAATATTTCAGCTGGTGTTGATGTTGAAATTAAATAATTAAAGCAATGAAAATAAACAAAGGCTAAGAATTATGCTAAACAGCATTTTGGGCAAAAAGATAGGGATGACCCAGCTATTTAATCAAAAAGATGAGGTTGTTCCAGTTACTGTTATTAAAATTAATAATCTATATGCAACGCAGATAAAGAGTATTCAAGTAGATGGATATTCTGCATTGCAAGTTGGTCTTTTAAAGAAAAGATATATTGGTCACGCGTTTGATTTATCTTGGAATAAAAATAAAAAGAAGTATTTTTCCTTCATTAAAGAATTTAGATTTGAGGGTAATTCCGAGGATAAGTTTAAGGTTGGACAAGAGATTAGTTTGAATGATATTGATGTAATTCAAGGTAGCGAAGTAAAAGTTACATCAAAAAGTAAGGGATTGGGCTTCCAGGGTGTTGTTAAGCGCTGGGGGTTTGCTGGAGGGCCAGGTTCTCATGGTTCTAATTTTCATCGTAAACCTGGTGCTTTAGGTGGAATGAGAACGCAGGGTGAAGTTGTTAAAGGTAAGAAATTGCCTGGGCATTGTGGAAACAGAAAGACCACTACTAAGGGTTTAAGGGTTGCTTCTATAGACAAAGAGGGTGGTTATTTGTTTGTTAAAGGTGCAGTTCCTGGAAAAAAAGATTCATTAGTAGTTGTCAGTAAGTGAGGATAGACTTTATGAAACAGATTTCTGTTTTAGATACGGCAGGCAAAGATTTGGGTTTGTTAGAAATAGATTTTAGTGAAAAAAAAGATAGCCCAAAAACCTTTAATCATGCTATCAGAAGACTTTTGCAGAATTGGCGTCAAGGCACGGCTTCTTGTAAAGGGCGTGGTGAGGTGGCCTTTGCAAACAAAAAACCTTGGCGACAAAAGGGAACAGGAAGGGCGCGTGCTGGAAGTTTAAGATCTCCTTTATGGAGAAAAGGTGGCGTAACCTTTGGTCCTCAACCAAGATCTAGAAGATTGTCGATAAATAGAGAGCAAAAGAGAGTTGCTTTTAATTGTGTTTTTTCCCAAATATTACAGAGTGGAGCCAGTGGTATTTGTTGCTTAGATGTTAATTTGCAGTCTAAGAAACCAAATACAAAGGAAGCTTTTAATATTTTAAAGGGAATAGGTGTTGAAAATAAAAAAGTTATTATGTTTCTGCCATTTGCAGACAATAAAAGCTTTTTGTCCTTTAGAAATATTCCTAATGTTAGTGTTGTTTGTTTTGATCAGCCGAATGTGTTTGATTTAAGCAAAAGTGATTTTTGGATGTTTTTTAAAAAAGATGTCGATTTATTTAAAGAAATGGTTTCAAAATGGAACTAAGTGTTTACGAAATAATAAAAAAAGTAGTTATTACGGAAAAAAGTACTGGTCTTTTCAAGAAGCTTGGAAAATTAACATTTGAAGTTAACAAAAATTCAAATAAAATAATGGTTAAACATGCCGTAGAAAAAATTTGGAATGTAGTTGTTGATAATATTAGAATGATAAAAGTTCCAGGTAAAAGTAAGACTTTTGCAAGAAAGTCCTTTGTTACATCTAGTAGAAAAAAGGCAATAGTAACTTTGAAAAAAGGTTATAAAATTGATTTACCTCAATTTGAAACTATGGGTGTATCTGAGACTGTTGGCGTAGAAAAAAATGCGAAAATAGAGGAAAAATAATATGACCATAGTGAACAGAAAACCGAGGAATTCGTCTTTAAGAGCGCAACAATTTTTATCTTTTAAGGATTTGACTAAGAAAGATCCGGAGAAAAATCTGCTCGCACCGATTAAGAGTTCTGGGGGACGAAATAGTTATGGTCGTATTACTGTTTGGCATCGTGGTGGTGGGGTCAAAAGAAAATATCGAATTATAGATTTTAAGAGAATGCAGAAGGATGTTGTTGGAAAAATTGCAGCATTTGAATATGATCCAAACAGAAATGTTTCAATAGCTTTAATTTATTATCGCAATGGAGTGAAATCGTATATATTGCGTCCTGACGGATTGAGTGTTGGGGATGAGATTACTGCTGGAATTAATGCTGAAGCTAAAGTTGGTAATTGTTTGCCTATTAAAAAAATTCCGGTTGGTTTTTTTGTGCATAACGTTGAATTGTTGCCAGGTAATGGAGGTCAATTTGCAAGAAGTGCTGGTTGTTCGGTGCAATTATTAGGTAAAGAAAATAAGCTTGCAATATTAAAGATGCCATCAGGGGAAACTCGTACTGTAAGTTTAAAATGTTGGGCAACTGTTGGTTCTTTGGGAAATGCTGATTACAAAAATATGACTTGGGGGAAGGCTGGAAGAAAGAGGCATTTAGGCATACGACCAACTGTTCGCGGGATGGCTATGAACCCAATAGATCATCCTCATGGTGGTGGAGAGGGGAGATCCAAATCTGGTTCCCATCCGGTTACTCCTTGGGGAAAACCTACAAAAGGTGCTAGAACTAGAAAGCGAAAAAGTTCTGCCATTTTAAAACGTAGAAAATAGTAATAGATATTAGGTTTTTAATTTTTATTTTAAGTATTTAATATTAAGGGATATTGTTAATGGCCAGATCAATAAAAAAAGGTCCTTATATTGATTCCACTTTAGTTAAAAAGATAAGTCAAGCTAAAGAAGGTGGTGATAAAAAAGTTATAAAAACATGGAAACGTGGAAGCATGATTACTCCTGATTTAGTGGGAATAACTATAGCTGTCCATAATGGAAAAAAATTTGTTTCTGTTTTTATTACTGAAAATATGGTTGGACATAAATTGGGAGAGTTTGCTCCGACTAGAACTTTTAGATTGCATAGTGGTCAGCGTCAAGCTGGGGTAGGGGCAAGAAAATAGTTTTAGGTTTTGTTAGTAAATAGG
>JBHPBZ010000038.1:0-7226 GCA_042576165.1 Candidatus Babelota bacterium
TACAGTTTATTAAGAATTTATTTACAGTTTATTTACAGTTTATTAAGAATTTATTAATAATTATGCGAAACGGTAAGGGTGGTATTTTTATCAAAAAAAAGAAGGAGAACGCGATGATGCAAAAGAAAAAACTATTTTTTCTTATTGTACTTTTGGTTGTAACATCAGGTTTGCTAGCAATAGATAATGCACATTTTTATAAATCTGCAAATTTACATAAAAAATCAACGGTTGGTTGGTTTGATGAACTAGAAAAATATGATACTTTGGATTGGTTTACAAAAATAGATTTCAACTATTTATATGGAGATTCAGGAAGTTGTTGGGATAAAAATGGACATTCCGCGCCTCTTTTAAATAGTACAGGCAATTACGACATGCTTTACCTGATGGAAAATGTTCCGGTAAAGCCTGATTTTCAGCACTATGCAACATTTTTGGCTAATGCACAAATTTATCACGAAAGAACAAACAGTACTTTTGGCCAATTAAAATTTGATGGAAAGTTTGAACTCAATGAAGTCAATATAGATTTGCGCCAAAACTTAGTTTCAGGTTTTTTTTTAGAAGGTCATCTTCCAGTAAGAGATGTAAGTTTAAAAAATATTTCATACAATGATATGTCGCCCGAAACAGGTATTTATAACAAAAACATGGCGCAATGGAGGCAGTTTAAAAATCAATTAGATGTAATTTTACAAAATTACGGTTTAAATTCTGCAACAAAAAAATATTCCCAAACGGGTCTAGGTGATCTAAGTATTTTAGTTGGTTGGCAGGGAATAAAAGAAAATAAAGAAGACGATACCACCCGCTTCTTGGGTTTAACACTTAAGGGTGGAATACTCTTTCCAACAGGAAATAAAGATAAAACAGATTATGTTTTTTCACTACCAACAGGTTACAATGGTCACTGGGGTATTCCACTCGCAGTTGAAGGAGAAATTGGATTTCTTGGATGGTTAACATTAAGTGCCCATGCGAGTGCCGTTTTCTTTTTTGATGATGACAACAAAACACGAAGAATGAAAACTTTTACAAAGCAACAAGGTTACATAAAGTTACTTGATGGACAAGCAGAAGAAGAAAAAGGAACTCTTTGGCACATTGGTGCAGACATAAAATTTGATCATCTTGCAAAAGGTTTATCATTTTTAGTTGGTTATTCTTATAACCGTCAAGAAGAAGATGAACTTGATCCAAAAGATACAACACATTTTATAAAGTCAGTTGTAAATTCAGACCCACTACTTGAAGCTTGGTACATGCACGTTTTACATTTTATGCTCGATTATGATTTCTCAGTTCATATGCAAGATAGTAAATGGGCACCAAGAATTAATGTTTTTTATAATTATCCTTTTGATGGCAAAAGAGCATTTAAAACAGATACAATTGGCGGTGGTTTAGGTGTTGATGTGAGATGGAAATTATAAAACTTTGAATTTAAATCCGTTTGTACTGAGCAAAACGCCTTTGGCGTAAAGTCGAATGTAGGAGATATAAAATATGAAAAAATTAAAGATACTTTTGTTTTTAGGTTGGATTAGCTTTTTGGGGTTAAATGCTGCTCAACAGATAAATCAGGAGGCTGGAACGGCTAATTTTGGCGAAAATATTTCTGTAAAAGCTTATGACAGGTATACAGGTGATTTTTATGTAGGGACGGATGCCGAGAATGGTGCTTATTCTGTTGCCAAAGCAGGAAGAGGAGATTCGGTTTTTACGGGATTATCAACTGAAGATCAGCTTCAAGATACAATTAGCTATATGGCGTTAGCCAGTAGAACTGAATTTGGGGCTACGCATGTCGCATTGCATGTAGGTGGTAACAATATTGATATTTTGCGAGTATTAGACCTTTCAGATTTAACAAATATTTTGCAGGCTCCAGCAAATCAAATTATAGATGCTGTAGGAACGGAGGTATATTTTTATAATCTAGCTGGTGGTTATTATAATGACCATGGAATTATTTTTCTTAGAGTTGGAAACAACCGGGAAGATTCTGGGATTTTAGCTTTTCAAGTTGATGATGCTTTGACTCAAAGGACTGGCGTCAACAATTTTGCGGTAAGGTTGGATGATCAAAAAGGTGCTGTTGCAGGTGATGGAAATTTTTTTCGAGAGCAAAGTACTGCAGTCCTCTACTTAAATACTAATCCTGTTGTTAATGATATGTATTGGGATGACGAACTCCAAACTTTATTTACAGCAGGAAGTATAGAGACTGATAAAGAGAATCAAATTGTTATTGGAATCTCTAAAGTTAAATTTAATGGAGACAACATAATAATTTCTGATGTAATTCCTTATAATGTAAATCCTGCAAATAATGTAAATAATTGTATTTTTGTAGCACAGGCAGGAGATGGGGATAATGACGATGATAATGCTAGAGTAAAGCATGTTGATATTTATAAAATTCGTACAATGAAAACTAGTACAAACAAACACTATTTGATTGTTAATGGTGGAGCTAATATTCAAGAGAATGAATTTAATTCTACAAACCAGATTAGGGCATTAAGATATGATCCAACTGCTGCAGCAACTATTGCCGGTGGTGGAACTGGTCAGATTGTTGCAAATGATGCCAATGGAACAACTTTGGTAAATCCTTTAGTTTTAGATGGGGCATATGGTTTAGAAGGTGGCAATGCAAATTCTCTCGTTGTTGGTGGTGAAAATGCTCCTTGGAGAGGAGTGGATGAAGGTGAGCAATCTGCTGACATGCAAATTGTAGGTGATACTGTTTATGTGTCTTTTAATGGGTTGCCTAGGAATGGCAATTTTGATCCTGGCGTTTGGTCTTCAACCGCAATGTTTGATGATAATGGAGTAATTATTGGTTGGACAAAGTGGGAACGAGTGTTTCCTTCCGCAAACAATAGTGCTAATCATGAAGATGAAGCAAAATTCTTTGCCGTTGATGCTAAAATAAATACTGTATGGCAAGTTAATGATGATGGGGGTGGTGATCAGCCCAAAATAGTTAGAAGAACTGAAATTAAAACAACCGATTTTTCTGCCAATTCTTTACAAACACAGTTAAACAGAGATTTATCAGATGGTTGCAGTTGTATGCTTGATTTGCCAAAAGGTACGCCTGGAATTGAAGGAGCAGCTAATGGAGATAATTCATTTGTGCTTTTTGGAGGAATAGAAAAAGTTTCTTTTGCTAGAACAAAATATGGCAATGCAAATGATGTTACAACAAATTTTACTAGTCCAAATAATTACAAGCTAGAAAATCTTCCCGCTGGTGCTGGTGTTGTAAGAGCTGTTGGGTATTCACGAAATACTGAAGATGAAACTATGGGCTATTTCTTTGCAGGAACAGATACAGGTTTGTATGTTTATACGGCAAATGCTGGTTATCATGTTGGTTTTAATGGTTTAACAACGCTTAATGCAGCTCCTTTTGATGGAACCTTTTCTTGGCAAAAAATGTATGGAGCAGCAGATCAAATTGCCGGACCAGTTACTGCAATCGAAAGTAATGGACTTTATATTTTTGTTGTAGAACAAGATGTTACCACCGTTGGCGGAATTACATCAAAGTTGCATAGGTTTGGAATAGATGAAAAGGTAGGAGATATGGTTGGAACCCACGCAGTAGTTGCTCAATCAGGAGTTGGGCCAATTCCTGCAAATACAATTTTTACAGGAATGAAATTGGTAACTGCCGTTGGAGCTGCAAACAATTCCCAACATTTGGTTATTAGCACAAACAACGGAATTTTTGTATCAACAGCAGGTGCTGATGCGGTTACAACTGCTGATTGGGATCAAGTGGAAGCTGATAGTGGATATCATTCTATTTATTCTCCAAAAAGAACACCAACAACAGCTGGTCCTAGAGATGGTGTTAATCACAAAATCTGGGGCGTAAAGCTTGCAGATGATAGCAAAGCTTTAGATTATTATCAAAATAGTGCTTTTGATCAATTTGGATTTCAGGGAGGTAATGCAAATGCAACATTACAGCCAGCAGGAGGTTATACGGATGGTTCTGCCGCAAATCCATTAACGTATCTTGACAGAACAACAAGCTTTTGGTCAGATGGTGCGCGCAGGCTGTACACTCGTTTTAATGCAAATGAAATTGCTTACAGTACTCTTCGCTCATTTCCTTATTATCCAGAAGAATGGAATATGACAGAACCGTATTCTTTTAGTGAACTTTCAGATATTCCAAGAATTTATTGGGTAGAAAGCATTTCTGCATTAGGAATTGTTTTGGCCGGAACAGATACAGGTGTAATTTCTTTGGTTGAATAAAAAAGTAAATGTAAGGGGTGTTCGTTGCAACACCCCTTACCAACCCCGGCAATCCGCTATCCCTCGATACAATTTCTCTAAGAGAGAAATCACTCGGGACGAGCGGGATGTTTAGCGAAATTATATTGAGGCCGATCATCCCTTATCCCTCGATACAATTTGCAGAGCAAATCACTTGGGACGAGCGGGATGTTTAGCGAAATTATATTGAGGCCGTTCATCCCGATACCTCGATACAATTTCTCTAAGAGAGAAATCACTCGGAATGAGCGGGATGTTTAGAGCAAGTTCTATCAAGGCCGCTCATCCCGATCCCTCGATACAATTTGCAGGGCAAATCACTCGGAATGAGCGGGATGTTTAGAGAAATTGTATCGAGGGAGGGATAAAGTTGGGTGGTTTATTTACAAGAATTATGCGAAACGGTATGGAAGTTTTAGAAAAAAATAATTTCGAAAAATTTAAATTTATTTTAGCACATGGCATAAGCCATGATATTTTACAACAAAGGGTTTTTATCAAATCCAATTAATTGGCATTCTGCTTTAGGTAGAATGCCAAATTCTTTTATAACCAATTCTTGAATTTTTTTTGCTAAATTTATTACGTCGGTGCTTGTTGCACCAGATAAGGTTGTAATCATGTTGGCATGTTTATAAGAGATAATTGCATTTCCGGATTTGAATTCTCCTTTGATCCCGAGTTTATCTAAATAATACGCAACATAGATAATTTTTTTGTTATTTATTGTAAATGGAATTTCTTGTTCCTTAAAATTTCTAAAAAAACTTCCGCAGGTATTAGAATTTGGATATTTTCTTAATCTGTGTTTAATGATTTCATCTCTTCTGCCTTTTGCGTAAGAAGCTTGTATAGTATCAACTTTTTTTAATTTAAATGTGGCGGATATTAAAAAGAAATCTTTGTTTTGTAATTTCGATTCATCATAACTAAAATTAAACCAAGATTTATCAACGATTATTGTTTTGCAGGTCCTTTTATTTATTACTTTTGCTTGTACTAAAAAATCACTCAAAAAGTAATTAAGATAATGAATATTTATGTAAGTGGAGCCACCAATTGTTCCAGGAATACCCGAAAAATCTTCTAATCCAATTAGATTGTTGTTTAAAGAATAATTAATTAAATTTTTAATTTTTACACCAGCTTGTGCCGTTACAAGCGTATCATTAATTTTTATTTGATTTAATTCTGGTTTAATTGTTAAACCATTAAATCCATGATCGCTAATCAGGATGTTTGCTCCGGAACCCAAAACAAATGTTTTTAAGTTGTTTTTATTTGCGAATTCCAACGAATTGCAAAAATCGGTTTCTGTTTTTGGTGTACAATAAAACTTTGAATTTCCACCAGTCTCAAACCAGTTTTTATATTTTAGTGAAGTGTTCTTTAAAATTTCCATGTTTTAATGCCTTATAAGTTTTTTACGAATAAATGGATTATAACAGCAATAATTAAATCATAAAATTAAATTAAGTTTTATTAGTCCAATACGTTTGCTTTTGGCTAATAAGTTTTAACTAAAATAAACGTATTGGACTAATAAAACAAAAATGTCCATTATTAAATAAATATTGAATCCAGATACTGTTTAATTGACAATGTGAAAATAAAATTGGTAGGGTAAGATTGAAAATTGGATAGAAATTGGGGAGGACTGGGATATGAAAATATTATTATCTGTTACTTTTTTATTTATTTTTCAGGTTTTTGGCTTGGGGTGTTTTTTGGAAGGGAAATTTAGTGCTCCAAAAAAAATGAACAAGGGGAAATTCCATTCTTCAATAAACAAGTTGAATTGGTTAGAAATTTCAAATCAAAGATTTTCTAAGCAAATTATGTTTGATTTTTTTAAGCCCGTTTATTTTGAACGTAAACTTGATAAACAAAAATTGGTTTTAGAAATAATATTCCCTGGGATTGGTTATAAAGATTTTTCATCTAAAAAAGTTATTAAAAAATTAAAAAAACTAAGAAATGTTATAAAAAATGTTCAAATTGTTAGTAAATTAGTTCCTAGCCCTAGACTTATATTAGAAATTACCTTTTGTAGCAAAGATGTGTTAATTAGATGGAGTAAAATGGAAGATCCAAATAGGCTGATTTTAGATGTTTTTTCAAAAAAATCTTTAGAAAAATTAAAGTCTAAGGGGGCGACGTTGTTATATGCGTATAATAATTGTGTTAAAAATGATTTTTCGGAAAAATTAATTAATTTAGGTTTAGGTAAAAAAAAAACAAAAAAAAGTATAAATATTATTGTTGATGCAGGTCATGGTGGTAACGATAGTGGAGCGAGTGGTTTTTTTTTATCAAAAGAAAAAAAATTAACACTTGATGTTGCTCGTAGAACCGCGGGAATGTTAAAAAAAAATGGTTATAAGGTTTGTTTAACAAGAAATAGTGATAAAGACTTAACATTATTACAAAGAAGTGAACTTGCAGAACAGTTAAAGGCGGATCTTTTTTTATCAATTCATGTCAATGCAGTTAAAGGAATAGAAAGAGTATCAGGAATAGAGAGTTATTATCTTAAGAGTGATAATCTTTTACCTCCAGGTAGAATTGGCGGTTTTTTTTTCGCATTTAATAAGCATGATACCTACTTATCAAAGGTGGCTGATAATTTGTTAAAAAATAACATTAATTTATCTAAAAAATTAGCCACTTCTATTCAGAATAATCTTATGAATTTTTTAAAGAGTAAAAAGTTTAGCATTGTAAATAGGGGTATAAAGTCTTCACAATTTAGAATTTTGCTTAGAAGTCAGATTCCAGTAGCATTAATTGAAATTGGTTTTTTAACAAATAAAAAAGAAGCAAAAAGACTTATAAATTATAAATATAGACAAATATTAGCAGAAGGTATTGCAAAAGGTGTTCAACAATATTTAGGTTATTAATAGTAGTAGGAATAATAT
>JBHPBZ010000039.1:0-6867 GCA_042576165.1 Candidatus Babelota bacterium
CTATTTTCTTTTAAAATTTTTATTTTAATTGGACCAGAGGGTGGTTTTACTGATTTAGAAATAAAAATTTTAAAAGAAAATAGTTTTCATGGATTTTGTTTAACTCCAACAATTCTTAGATCAACGGAAGCTTCTATTTTAGCTTTGGGCTTGGTTAGAAGTTTGGCATGGTAAGATTGGTACAGTTTTTACAGCAAATGTTTGAGTCTTAAGATAAAGTGGATAAATTTTAAAAGATAAATCTTGTTTGTTATTCCATTTTTTTAGTGCCATTTTTGCTATTTGTTTGGCAGAACAAATAGCTTGATCAAAAATTATAGCTTTATCATTGAAGATATTTTTAATCAAATCAATATTAAGTATTGTGCCATTTCCGGAGAATAATATTGTTTCTTTTGCGGATTTTGTCCTTAAATCTTCAAGTAGAAGTTTAATTTTTTTATATCCCTTGGATTCACATAACTTATTATGTGTAAGTATTTCTATATTATTTATTTGGCTTATAGAGAAATAAACTTCGCCATTAAATGCGTTAAGCAGGCTGACCATTATATTGGGGCATAAAACATTTTTTGTTTTCTGAGCGTTAAATTTATTGATTGTTTCAAAGCTCAAGGCATCAAGTCCATCAATTCCTATTAACGGAATATTATTTTTGAATGCAAGCCCGTTAAGTGTTGAAATTGTGACTCTTAGAGAAGTAAAAGCACCTGGCCCTTGATCTGAGCATATAAATCTGAGATCACAAAATTGGATTTTATTCTTATTCAAAAGTTCTTGTATATATGGAATAAGTAAAGAACTAGCTCTTTTATTTTTATCTTTAATTGATTGTAAGCATGTTTGATTATTATATAAAGAAATTTCTAATTCAGAATAACTACCTTGAATACTTAAAAAATAATTGTTTTCCATAGAGGCTTTGTAATTTTTTAGTCGTTTTGTTTTTTTATTTTTTGTCGTTGATAGAAAATACTAAAAGCATCATCTTTTATTGTATTTTCCTTTTTTTCTACAACTTTCCCGCAGTTTAAGCATTTCCATCCTTCAAAGTTAATAAAGTGATCAAAGAACGACTGCATAATCATTAAACCATCGCACTTTGGGCACTTCATATCTTTACCCTCCTAATTAATTAAGGCAAGCTAAAAACGATTTTTATAACATTTAGCTGCCTTTGTTTTTTATTTCTACCTTTTTTATTAACTCTAAACCTTTTTTTATCAATTGTAAAAGACTTATTGTTTTATTGTCTGATAAGCGGTTTTGTAGGGTTAGCTTTTTAGAAAAGCAAGATGATCTAGATAACTTTGTAATATAAATGCAGCAGCAATGGAATGTTCGCCTAACTTATCTTTTTTGCCTCTTCTCATAATTTGGTCAGCTCTTTTGCTAGTCAGGCGCTCATCCCAAAAAATCCATTCGATTTTGGGAAATATTTTTTCAAGTTCAGCTTTAACCCCTTTTGTTTTTTGTGTTTGTTCGCTTTCTGTTCCTTTAATTGTCTTGGGATAACCCAAAACAATTTTACTAAGATTTTCCTCTGAAATAACTTTTTTTAAAAAAGAAACCATATTTTCTACTGTAATGGTTTTGTATGGTCTACAAGTAATGCCCAGTGCATCTGAAATAGCACTGCCAACCCATTTGTCGCCGAGATCTAAGGCTAAGATCTTCATAATTCTTCTAGTGGTATAGGCTTTAGGTCATAAAGTAATTTAGCCAGAGTAGGTATAAAATGATCTTTTTTAAAGATTAATTTAGAATGATAACTTATTGTAGAGGAAATTTTGTTAATCTCAGCCTCAATGCTATCGTCGTTCTTTAAGTTTTTGAATTTTTCGCATATTGATCTTAAACAGTCTTCTTTATACATTCTAATTAACCTGTTTTTAAGTTCTTTATTTAATAATGATTTATTTTTATTTTTAACGAAATCGCAGAAATATTGTCTTTTATTTTTATCAAGAGAGAGCCAAGCTTCATGAGACCAATTATCAGTAAATGGCATTGTCTTATCGTATTTTACATTTTTGTATTTTTTTATATTTTCTTTATTGATTACTTTTTTAAAGTGTTCTGCTGATATGTTTATAAATTTTATCAGTTTTAGTTGTTGTGATTTATTGAGATGAGGCAGATCGTCCTTAATTTTTTCTTCAATTGATATTGTTTTAGTTGTGATTAAATAGTTATCTTTCTCCATTGTCTGTGAGTTGCTATTACAAAGATTGAGTGCTAATAGTGTTATTAATATTAATTTTTTAAAAATCATATCTGAAGTTCCTTTTTGTTGATTTTATTTATAAAATCATATTTTGAGATTGGAAAGCACTTAGTTTAGTATATAAAAGTCAAATTTTTATAATTATATCTTAAATTAAATTAAGAATAAATTCTATGTTAAATTAATAACTACAGGATAAAAATTTTTTAGGAGTGTTTTGGATGCATAGAATAAAAAAAGATGCTTTATTTTTAATAGATGGTTCATATTTGTTATATAGATCATATTATGGATTGAGGCCTTTGCAGACTTCTAGTGGCATGAAAACTCAAGCAGTATATGGCTTTTGTCGTGCGATTAAGAAAATGATAAAAGAATTTGATCCTAAAAACATTGCTTTAGTTTGGGATAGTAAAGGTAAAACATTCAGATCCGAAATTTATCATGATTATAAAGCAACTCGTCAGGTGCCACCAAGTGATCTTTTTGTGCAAAAAGATGCAATAATAAAATTCGTAGATTCAATTGGAATAAAGCAGGTTTCTAAGGTCGGTTATGAAGCAGATGATTTAATTGGTTCGATAGTTAATGACTGTAAAGAGCTGCAAATAATTATTGTTGGACCAGATAAGGATTTATATCAATTGCTCGCAGATGATACTGTTTTAATTTATGATCCATTTAAAGATAAAATGGTCGATGCAAAAGATTTTAAAAAAGAAAAAGGTTTTGGGCCCAAAAAGGTTGCATTTTTTTATTCTTTAGTTGGAGATGCTTCGGATAATATTCCGGGCGTAAAGGGTATTGGAAAAAAAACAGCTCAAAATATTGTTCAGGATTTCGATTCACTTGATGATCTTTATAAAAATATTGAAAAAGTAAAAAAAGAAAGATTAAGTAAATTACTTAAAGAAGGAAAAGAAAATGCCTTTTTAAGTTTTAAACTATTTTCTTTAAGAGATTATAAATTGGATTTAAAAATAGAAGATTTTAAGTTTGATACAAACAATTGGGCGAGGGCTGAAAATTTTTTCAGTGAATATGAGTTCACAAGTCTATTAAGTGATTTAAGGAAAAGATTCAAAATTAAAAATATTTCTTCCTCAGTTTTGTCTAAGGAGGAGCAGTTATCATTGTTTTTAGTAAATAAAAAACAAAATACGATTGATCAAGATGATTTAAATAAAAGTAATTGGAATTATTTTGTTGTTCATACTTTAGAAGACTTAGATCAAATAATTAGTTTGGCAAAGACAAAAAAATTATTTGCTCTAGATACAGAAACAGATGGTTTTCGGCCTTTTAGTGCCAACTTAGTTGGTATTTCTTTTGCTTTTGATAAAAAGAAGGCATATTACATTCCCTTGTCCCACAAGGATTATGAGGCGGAAGGCCAGCTTGAAATTGATTCAGTTTTAAAAAAAATAAAGCCTGTTTTGCAAAATTCTGCTATCAAAAAAATTTTACAAAATACAAAGTTTGATCAATTAATGCTATTAAAATACGATATTGAAATTAAAGGAGTTGTTTTTGATACATTATTAGCTGCTAATTTATTAAAAAAAGAAGATAATCAAAAGATCAATCTAAAAGCTCTTTCTATGAGATATTTAAAAGAACCGATGAAAACTTTTAAGGAGGTTTTGGGGAAGTGTAAAGATTTTTCGGAGGTTCCTATTTCTAAAGCCTCTCTTTATGCGGCTTATGATTCGTTACAAACTTTTAAATTAAAGCCTATTTTAGAAAAAGAATTAGATAAGGATGATAAATTAAAAAAGTTGTTTGAAAAGGTAGAAATGCCAATTAGCCAGGTTTTATTAAAAATGGAGAGTCATGGTATTTTTTTGGATAAAGATAGATTAAGAGAAGTTGGTAAACAAATTGGTAAAGATTTAAATACAATTAAAAAAAAGATTTTTGCATCTATAGAACATAGAGAATCATTTAAAAGTATAAATCTAAATTCTTCTCGTCAGGTTGAAAAATTATTATTTTATGAACTTGAATTGCCTGTTTTAAAAAAGACAGCAAAAGGTAAGCCTTCGACAGATCAAGAGGTATTAGAAGAATTGAGTAAAATAAACCCGATTCCAGGAATGATAAAAAAGTATCGAGAATATGCAAAATTGGCAAGTACCTACATTGAACCTCTAATCAAAAAGATAGATCTTAAAACAGAAAGAATTCATACAAATTTTAGCCAAATTATTGTTGCTACTGGCAGAATTTCTAGTTCGGATCCTAATTTGCAAAATATACCTGTTTCTTCTGATTATGGAATCAAAATACGTTCTGCATTTGTTGCGCCAAAAGGAAGATTATTTTTATCTGCAGATTATTCACAGATAGATTTAAGAGTATTGGCACATCTTTCTGGAGATGAAAATTTACAGAGAGCTTTTAAGCAGAATAAAGATATTCATACGCAAACTGCAAGCCAAATTTTGAATATTCCATTAGAGAAAGTTTCATCTAAAGAGCGCAAGTTGGGTAAAACTGTAAATTTTGGAATTATGTATGGGTTAACACCATTTGGTTTATCTAAGGATTTGGGAATTAAGCCCAGTGAGGCAAAAGATTATATAGAAAAATATCTTTTAAGGTATAATGGTGTGGAAGAGTGGATAAAAAAGACTGTATCTCAGGCTGAAAAAACTGGATATGTTAGAACTTGGTTGGGCAGGAAGAGATATCTTTCTGGCTTGCAAGAAAAAAATAGAATTTTATACCAAGCAGCAAGGAGAATGGCAATTAATACTCCAGTTCAGGGAACGTCTGCAGAAATATTAAAATTAGCTATGCTTAAATTGTATACTAAATTAAATAAATTAAATGGTGATTCGTTTATGGTATTACAAATTCATGATGAAATTATAGTTGAATTTTCTGTAGGACAAGAAGAAGATATTAAAAAAATAGTGATAAAATGTATGGAAAAAGTTGTAAAATGGGCTGTTCCATTAGTAGTTTCAGTAAAAATTGGAAAAAGTTGGGAAGATATAAGTAAATAAAGCTTTTGACTTTCGTGAAAAAATTTTGCACAATAAAGTTGTTTTAAAGACAAGAATCTATAAAGTCTTAAAGTTTTTTCTAAAAAAGAATAAATAATTTTAATAACTATAAAATTGATCAAGGATTTCTGATGTCAACGAGTAAAAGCGGTGGTTCTAGCGGTAATGGGCGTGATAGCCATAGTAAGCGTTTAGGTTGTAAAAGATCTGCCGGTCAACCTGTAAAGTGTGGCGAAATTTTGATTCGTCAGCGAGGTACTAAGTTCCATGCAGGATCGGGAGTGAAAAGAGGAGGAGATGATACTCTTTTTGCCGTAAAAGATGGTTTAGTTAAATTCCATAAGGGATTTAAAAAAAGAAAATTTGTTTCAGTAGTTTAATTATATTTTAAAAATAATTATTTTCATTGTTATGTGCTATAGTAATGTCATTTCTTAAGGAAGAGTAGGTAAAAATATGATTAATTTTCTTAAATACCGTTATGTTGGTTTTATTTTTTCCGTACTATTTTTATTTGTAGGTTTTACTGCTTATTTTATTAAGGGTGGTTTTCTTTACAATATTGATTTTGCGGGTGGTGCTGAAGTCCGGATTTCTTTTGAGAAAAAATTAGAAATATCAAAATTAAGACAAACTCTTTCTAGTAAGGGATGGAAGAAGGTTGTAATCCAAAGTTTGGGACGATCTGGAAAAGAATTTATGCTTAAGATTAACACCGAAGATCCAGATTTAGAAGAAAAGTTTAAGGCAGATATTTTTTCTGATATTGTAGATAACAAAATGACTGTTGAAAATATGGACTGGGTTGGTGCTGCAGTTGGTAAAGATATGAAAAGAAATGCTTTTATGGCAGTATTACTTTCATTACTTATAATTTTGTTATACATTTCTATTAGATCGAAATATGCATATGCAGTTGGTGCAGTTGTAGCAATCATTCATGATATATTATTTGTTTTAGTATTTCTGTTGCTATTTAATGAACCAATATCTTTAGCTGTTTTAGCTGTATTATTGGCAATTTTAGGTTATTCTTTAAATGATACCATTGTAATTTTTAGTAGGATTCGTGAAAATATTGTAAAAATGAATGGTATTTCTCTTATGACGATAGTCAATACTAGTCTAAATCAAACATTTAAAAGAACAATAAGAACAACAGTATCTACTTTACTTGCAGTTGGATCGTTTTATGTATTTGGAGGGGAGACTTTGCGTGGATTTGCTTTTGCAATGCTTGTGGGAACAATTGTTGGTACATATTCTTCTATTTATATTGCGAGTCCTGTGATGTTAGCAATTACATCTTTAATAAATAAGCCAAAAACTAATTAAGTATTGAAATATTTTTTAATTATTTTTAAATAGATTATTTATGGCCTAAAGTCCATTAATTAAAGTGTTTGGTTTAATGTTTTTATGTATTGGCTTGCTATAAAGGCTTATTTTTGATTTATTTTCAGAATACCTTGGCTAGTTAAGTCAAGGTATTCTGCTCTATGTTTTTATCAATATGGTAAAGATTATAGTTCTAGTTACACATTTATCATGTCTTAATTTTGTTTTTTGGGGAATATTATAATTTTTTCAATAAAATTAAATTTTATAGTGAGTTAAAAAATGAATGAT
>JBHPBZ010000040.1:0-6588 GCA_042576165.1 Candidatus Babelota bacterium
AAAGCAGATTAATGTTGCTAAAAATAAGCATTTGGGAAAGAATGTTGGAAGTGCTAGAAATTTAGCAAATGAAAAAGGAAAAGCATTCGAAGATTTTCTTGTGAAAAAGTTTGAAGGAAAAGGAAGCTTTATAGCTAAATCTGCAAATACCTCAAGAGAATTTGATGGTGTTGTTGGAAATATTTGGTATGAGGCAAAGTCTGGTAAATATTGGGATATGATAGTATCTTCAAAAGATAAATTAAGGAAATTTAAAGGGGATATGGGGCGTGGATTAAGTATTGCAAGAGCACATGGAGCAATTTATGAGCTTCATTCTAATGTACCTATTCCCCAAAGTATAAAAGATTGGTTAACTGTAAAAGGTATAAAATTTACAGAATGGTTATAATATTTGAAAGGATCTGGGTATGTCAGTGTCAGCGTCAATAGATATAATTTTATCTGAATATGGAAAAGATAATCAATATGCTATTGAGATAATTAAAGTGCTTATGGAATTTGGATGGGTTTTATCTCATGATGGCTATGTAGGATATTTGCCTCTTGGAGATAAAGATGATTTTGATTGGCAAGAAAAAGAAATTAGCATTGAAAGATTAACTGGTATATTGAAATCAAAACAGGATGCAGGTGAAATTGTTGGAATAACAATGAGTTGGAAAGATACAGAAATAGGAGGAGACTTTTTATTTTGGCCAAAAGATAACTTGCATACTTTTTCAATGAATATGGATGGAAACCGAAGGATAATAAAATTAGATAGTGATTATGAAGTAACAGATTTTCAATGGTATTTGCCAAAATTATTATTACCTTTAAATAAAGTATGGACTGTTGAATATTTTTCATTTGATCAACACATTTAAAATCATAAAATTAGAAATAGATTTTTAATTTTACAAAAAGTATAAATTATTAGGTTTAGCCCCGCAAAAAAAGTGGGGCTTTTTTATTTTATGGCACAACAAAATTTGTTGGTGCTATCAGTCAAAAATTCCTCACAAATTGATAAAATTAAAAAGATTATAAAAGCAGATGAAGTTTCCTCAAAAGCAAACAAAACAACATCGATTATTGGAGAAGCAAACAAAGACTTTGCTCTTGGAGCTAAGCTTGCTTCCGAGTTTGGTACTGATACCACAAAACAGTTTGTGGAGATGCTTGCAAAAGATACAGAGTTTTTGAATTCAAATCTTTTGGGAAAAACATTTAGAGAAAAACTTACTAACCTTGTAAAAAGGTTTAAAAAAGAACACGCTTTACAAAAAGAGATTGGCAAAAATTTAACGCTTAAAGAATTTACAAAAAACAAATTAAGTGAATTTGCTAAAAACAAGAATTTGGGAAAGAATGTTGGAAAAGTTGAAGTAAATAATTTAAATAGTCAAACAAAAGCGGAGCTAATAAGATCGAAGTCTTCATATGAAAAACTTGTTAAAGAGCATAATAAAAAGTTATACGATTATATTAAGAATCCTGATGCTCATGATAATAAGGGTTTATTAAAAAAAGTGTCTGATGAAGTGAGACAAAAAATAATTTCGGGTAGAGTTGAGCAACTTAAAAAACAAATTAAAAAGCAACAAGGTGAATTAGATAAAACAAAATTTTTACTTGGTGAAGGTGATAAATAATGAAAATAAATATGACTGATCTAAGGGTTTTGTGTCAGAAGATACTAACACAAACAGAAAATACTATAGGGAATAATATTGAAGTAAATTTTGATTATTATTGGAATGTTATTTATGAGGAAAAGTATGATTTTGATAGTGATAGTCCTAAAATAGTAACGGGATCTTTTGTTGATGATTGGAATAGCTTGAAAAAAAATATTAACACTGGATCTAAATTTTCTATAGTTGATTTTGACCGATTGGGTAATGTTATACGAATATTAGGTGATTCAATAAGTAAAAATAAAAAACCTTTTTAAATTACGGTTAAAATACTTTGATTAAAATAGCCAATGATTAATATTCATTGGCTATTTTAATTTGTTATTTCCACATCCAGAAGCATAACAAGTTTTTCACGAAAATCTTGGCATTGAAGGTTGGCAGTATACAACTAAAGGTGATGGTCCAATTACTCTTGGTATTAACAATATTAATAAGCAAGTAATTTCTTTTAAAAATGATAGTAAAAATACAGTTTTCAAAGCAGAGATTGATAATTATTGTACAACGGTAAAAGCATTCGTCGAACTTGCAGACGTTTTTAATAAGGAAGGCAGATGTGTTGAAGCTGAATTCTTAATTGGAGTTGCAAATGGTATTATGGGTGGATTACAAGAGGTTTATGCAGAAATTAAAAATAATCCAGGTAGTTTTGGTACACAAGTTGCAATTGTTGGTGGTACCAACTTGGCCCTTGGATTTTGTTGTGCTCCAGTAAAAATTGCACTTTTAATTCCAACTGCAGTTTCAGCGTTGACGGAAGGTCATAAATTATATGGTCAACTTCAAAAATTACCATTCCAAGAAAGAGTCGAAACAGTTGTAAAGATTATAGTTCGTGATGTTGTAAGAGGTCTTTGCTTACAGGCCGGTTTAAAAGTAAACAGCAAAATTGCTGCTCTCACTAAAAAAGCGATAAGTGGAATTTTAGCCAACAATAAATTAGCTGAAAATTTTGTTAATAAAGCTTCAACCGCTGTTAAGCTTTTGCAAAAAAATTCAAAAGATCTTGTAAAAGGAAAGATTAAACAATTTGCCCAAAAACAGATTAAGGTTGCTAAAAACAAGAATTTTGGAAAGAATATTGTAAACAAATCTGTTAAAAATTTAATTAAATCAAAACGATTGCCAACTCAAGGAAGAATTAGATATGTTCCACCTAAAGGTTTTAAACCAAATGAAAAGTTACCTGTTTCTAAGATAGGTGGTAGGCCAGCTTATGTTGATCGATTTAATAATTTATGGGTAAAAGGACCTTCTAGAACAAAAGGTGAACCTTTTGAATGGGATGTACAATTATCTTCTCAAGGCAAAGCTCAATTGGGTTGGTTATCGAAAGATGGTGATTGTGGTCACATTAATGTTAGTTTGAAGGGAGAAATTACTCACTAATGAGCAGTAAAAATGTTATTAAAATAAGATTAATGATAAGAAACTTTTCAGAAGAATCTTTAACCGACATTTTAAAAAAAATGAAGAAACTTCTAGGTGAGAAATATTATAATGTTAAAATTGATTGTAATTATACCAAAAAGTATTGGAAGATTCCTGAATTAAGGGAGTGTATATGTGTATTGCATTTTCATACCAATGTCGATATAAAAGATATTACTGAATTAATTGCTAATACAGATTTTTTTTATGAAGAAAGTTCTTCTGATTATGATTTAGATGAAGAAGTTGTATGGGATATTCATACTCACGGTGGAAAATTTTTAAGTGAAAATATAGAATGGGTTCATGTTTATCGATAGCGGTACGTTTGGAAATAAAAGTATAAGCTAGAATAATTTTATACTAGATTAAATTAATATAAATAGCTCCATAAAAAGATAGAGCTATTTTTCTATCTACTAAAACTCATATAAAAAAAATTAGAAACAACTGTAAAGATTGACCTGTGGGCCATCCTGTGCATCGTAGTTTTAACGAAGACGTAAGCTTTAGCGACGGCCCATTCGAGATGTTGTAAAAAGTCTTTGTCTGCAAGCTGGTTTAAAAGTAAACAACAAAATTGCTGCTCTCACTAAAAAAGCGGTAAGTGGAATTTTAGCCAACAATAAATTAGCTGAAAATTTTGTTAATAAAGCTTCAACCGCTGTTAATCTTTTGCAAAAAAAATCAACAGATGTTGTAAAAGGAAAGATTAAACAATTTGCACAAAAACAGATTAAGGTTGCAAAAGATAAGAATTTTGGAAAGAATGTTGGAGAAGTTGGGAAGCAAGAAGTTCAGTGGATTGATCATCGGAGTAAACATGTTCCTCCTAAAGGTATATCTTGGAAGAAGATAGTTGAATCAACGGCGAATAAAGGAAAGGCAAAATATCATCCTAATTTAAGAAACCATATAGAACATTTTGAACGAGAAGCTTGGGAGACTGGTACTATTGTACTAACACCTCAAAATAGCAATAAGACTTGGAAAGTTAAGGCTTTTGATTTTGTTTGTGGTGCTAGCGAGGGTAAAGAGACAAAGTATATACGTATAGAGTGTAGTTCTGGTGTGATACATGGACATCCAATTGCTGAGCGTGAATATAAAAAATTATTAAAACGAAGATAAAAATTGTTTTGAGTGTATGTTCTTTGTGAAATGATTAGGAAAAAATGATGCTTGAAAATATAAATTTTGAACCCGGAAAAATAACTTATAATGATTTTAGTCCTGAGATAGTTTCTTTTTTAATTGAGGAAGATGTTATTTCAGAAAAAGATCTTTTACAGGTTGTTTATCCCAAAAATTTTTTATTGGATGTAGGTTGGAATTCTGGTGTGTTTATTATTTCTGTCATAAAAAAGTGTGATTGGGAGCATCCCATTTTAGAAGAGCAGTGCAAAAGTTTAAATGATTTGGAGAAAGGAATACGTGAGTTTATAGAAGTAATAAAACAGAAGATAAAAGAAGAAAATATTAATAATGCCAATAAAATGCTAATGTATAAAGATATTGATTTTTCTCCTGGTGAAATATTATATTTGGATTTTTATGTTGATCCAAGTTTGACAATAGAAGAAAATAGTACTAATTGGGATAAAGAATTAGTTCATATTGATTATCCTAATAATTTAATCTTTCAAATTGAGTGGAAAAAAGATTATTTTATTATAGAACTGATTAAAAATCGTAGGTGGGAGAAACCTTTGTTTAAAAAAACATGCAAGTCTTTAGATGAGTTAGATAAAATTGTTAAAGAATGTACAAAAATGGCAAAGGATTTATCTGTAGATAAATAAGCATATATAAAAATTTTTATTAGCAAACTACCACCGTTTTATCGGTGGTAGTTTGCTTTGTAGACCTTTTGATAAACAATAAGGAGAATTAATATGTGGCATGAAGCTTTGTCTGAAAATTATTTTATTAAAAAATTATATGACAAGGTTCCTGAGTTACACAATGTTTTTATTCATGATATACATTTTGAACACGAAGGGGAATATTTGTTTGTTCGTTTTAATTTACCTCGTTATGCAGATAATCCGCCTAAAAAATGGATGGGGGGAAATTATAATTATATAATTGTCGAGGTAGGTTTTTTTTATATAGAATCTATAGATATAAAGATGATTTCGAAGGGTTATTTTAATGGTAATATCGATATTTCATTAGATGAAGATAATTTTGTTCATTTGAATATTGAAGGATCTATTCGTATTCATATAAAGGCAAAAGCTGGCAATATACAAAAAGTTACAGCTTATAGTTGTTCTTATGAAGAGGACTAAATTTAAAAGATTTTATCTTATAATAACGCGAACTCGATAATTAATTTGTTATGGAAAAATAGACAGACAGCTACAATTCTCTAAAATTATAAACAAACAAAAAGATAAAAGGAGCTGTCGTGTTAACAAAAATATTTTGAAACCCCAAAATGTAGAGATTTTGAAATAGAGCTGCAGACTCCTGATTATCGTATTCAAAGGACATTTAAATTTCCAAAAATAAAAAGATTATTATGAAAAATGAAATAAAGATAAATAACTACCAACAAATAGATTCTATTGAAAAGTACATACAAGATTATTTCGATAAAAAAATACCAATTAATCAGTTGATCAATAATTTAGAAGATTTAATTTATGCTATAAAAGATCCTCCACCAAGCTTAGTTGTTGATTTGATTGCAGAATGGTCAGAAATAGAAATTGCTTATGCAAATTCGTTATATGAAAATAGAAATTTTTTCAACTCACAAGAAAAAGTTAGAGTAAAAGATGCTTTGGAAAAAATAATAAAGCTAATAAATGAATATAAAGAAAATTGTTTAGTGAAATCTATATAGGGATTTAAATTGAGTTTTTTAAAACTTATAGGTTATTTGACCAATTATGTCAATATTGGGTATGCGAATGCAACCACCATCAAGTTTGAGTTGGTATGATTTACAACCTTTTCCTCAACAAATGGCTGTTTTAAATTATCATCAAAATAACTATAATCGAAGAACACAAAATTTAAACCGCAATTCTAGACAACCAAATACAAATATAACTACGACAACTACTACTTCTTCTAGCAGTGCACTTGATGACTATTACTCGCGGGAATTAAAAAGATTAAAACAAGAGCGTGAAGAGATTAAAAGACAATATCCAATTATTTTAGATGATCAACAATCATCTAATTCTAATCATGGCCCAAGAAGAAAAGAAAAAAAAAATAATCGTTATGATCCTTATCAAAATACAACAACCCCACATCCAGATGATTTAAATGCGCAAGCGGAACAAGCGTTTCATGAAAATATTGGAACCGAAGGTTTTGTTGCAACAACTTCTGATGACAATAGTGTTTATGTTAATACGATAAAAAGATTTATTAACAAAAACAAAAAGATAAGTTCTCAATTAAGTGCAAGTTCCGGAAACAATCCTGTAATTACAAATATTTGCATTTTTAC
>JBHPBZ010000041.1:0-6157 GCA_042576165.1 Candidatus Babelota bacterium
AATTGGCAAGTGTATTTTGAGAGAAATCTATAATTTGTCTGGTAAAATAAAAACTTATACAAGTTTAATATGCAAATCTTTTAATTGTTTTTCATCAACTTTTGATGGAGTTTGCAACATAGGACAAACACCACTTTGTGTTTTAGGAAAGGCAATAACGTCACGTATCGAATCGACATTTGCAAGTATCATTATTAAACGATCAATTCCCAAAGCAATTCCGCCATGAGGAGGAAAACCTAGTTCTTGTGATTCAAGTAAAAAACCAAATTTTTCTTTTGCTTCTTTTTTATCAATTCCCAAAAGTTCGAATATTTTCATTTGCACCTTAGAGTCATGAATTCTAATAGAACCTCCACCCAATTCTTCACCATTACAAATAATATCATAAGATCTTGCTTTAATTTTTGCAGGATCAATTTTTTCCCAACCACTTTGCGGAGATGTAAAAGGGTGGTGCTTTGCAAACCATCTTTTTTGATCACCGCCCCATTCAAGAAGAGGAAAATCTGTAACCCATAAAAAATTAAACTCATTTTTATTTATCAAATTTAATTTTTTACCAAGTTCTAATCTCAATCTCCCCAAACATTCCCAAGCCTTACAAAATTCATCAGCAACAATAAAAATTGTATCTGATACATTAAGACTAGAAAACTTTTTTCTTACTTCTACAAAAAAATCTGTTGGCAAAAATTTTGCTACCGGTGACTCTACTTTGCCATCCTCATTAAATTTTATCCAAAGCAAACCGGAAGCACCAAATTTCTCTTTGGCAATTTTTTCTAAAACTGAAAGTTCTGAACGAGAAAAATTTTTATCTGGAACACAAATTGCTCCAACTTTTCCACCCTTATCAATAACAGACTTTAAAAATTTTAGTTCAGTACGCTCAAATAACTCTGTAAAATCATTTATTTCAAGGCCAAATCTTAGATCGGGTTTATCTGTACCAAATTTTTGAAAAATTTGGTCATATGTGTATCGCGGCAAAGGTAATTTGAGTGAAACTCCAAAGATTTTCTCCCAAATCTTACTTAAAATTCCTTCACAAACATCCTGCACATCACTTTCTTGAACAAATGACATCTCTAAATCAAGCTGTGTAAACTCTGGTTGACGGTTTGCTCTAAAATCTTCATCTCTAAAACAACGAGCTATCTGAAAATATTTTTCCATTCCAGATGCCATTAAAAGTTGTTTATAAATTTGTGGAGACTGAGGAAGTGCATAAAATTTTTCCGATTGCAATCTGGAAGGAACTAAAAAATCACGTGCTCCTTCGGGAGTACTTTTAGAAAGCAAAGGTGTTTCAATTTCATAAAATTCTTCCGAATTTAAATGTTCCCTTATTGCAAAAATAGTATCGTGCCGAAGCTTTATTATATTTTGCATTTTTGTACGACGCAAATCTAAATAACGATATTTTAAACGTAATTCATCATCAACATTATCAGCATTTTCAATTTGATAAGGTAAAGTTTTACAACTATTTACAACCGAAAGTTGCTGTACTTCAACTTCAAATTTTCCCGTTATTAATTCTATATTAATATTAGGTTCAGATCGGTTTGTAACTTTTCCCCGAATAGAAATAACGTATTCTGCATGAATATCTTTTGCAATTTGCGCAATATTTTTTTGTTCTTCTGGTTTTATAACAAGCTGAATAATTCCTGTTCTATCTCTTAAATCTATAAAAATAAGTCCACCATGATCACGAATTTTTTCAACCCAACCGGCAAGAAAAATTTCTTTATTTAAAAAAAAATCGTTAATCAAACCACAATAAACAGAGCGCCTAAACAATTGCATTGTAATTCCTCAAATTTTAAAGTCCCAAACATTGTATAATTTTATCATTTTTTAATGAAAAACAAAAAAGAATCAATCGCCATTTTTATTAGAAAAATCTGAATAAATCTCTCGTGCCTTTTTTAATAAACTACTTTTCTTTTCTTTAGAAAAATCTTTTGTATCAAAATATTTCTCTAATAACGTCTCAAGATTCATATCAACAGTCAAGCTTGCTCGCTTCTCTCGTTTTACCAATTTACGAATAGGAACAATTTCGGCTAAGTTCTTTGCAAACCTACAAACATATTGCACTTGCTGTAAATCAACTTTATCTTTTTTGCCTTCAGGAACATAATAAACAATTTTTAAAATAGAATCTTTAATATCATGCTTATTAATTTCTTTTAAAATTTGCAACGTTTGATCTTCACCCGATTTCAAAATTACCTCAATTTGAATCATAGGTCTTGCATTAAGCTTAATAAATTCAAATTTGCAACGTTCACCTTCTTTTTTTTCATCAATATGAACCAAGCAAAAACCTTTTTTTTCTTTTCTCTCCCCAAAATCAACACGCTCAATAGAACCCGAATAAACAATTGCAGGATATCCTTTGGAATTTAGATTTTGATATCTATGCAAATGTCCAAGTGCAACATAATCAAAAGGGTTTATAGCTAATTGCGAAGACAAAAAAATTGGATCATTCCCAAATACCGCACATTTTTCGGATCCAGAAAAAATCCCCGTTCCAATAGTTAAATGTGCGGCTAAAATTGAAGGAATTTTTGGGTCAAGTTTTTTTGCAAAACTTGAAATAATATTGCTAACAGCTTGAGATAAGAAAGAGGTAATTTGTTTTGAATCTTTAAAATGATGCTCTTTTGTTGCAATAAGATTATTTCTTGTTGGCCAAGGAATTCCAACAATTTGTACCATTCCCTTTTTTGTTTTTAATTTTAAAATATTTGGCTTTGAAAAAACATGAAAACCATCAATAGGTAATTCCGACAAAATATCCAGCGAATTTGCTTTTCCAAAACTTAATGGATGATCGTGGTTTCCAACAACTGCAACTATTGGAATATTAGCCTGTCTCAATTTAAACAAAAGTTGCATCAAAGTTTTTTGTTGAGTTGGGGTTGGAAAAGCTGTTTTATATGCATCACCACAAAAAAGAAAAAAATCAATTTTTTCTTTAATTGCAAGCTCAATGCAATATTCAAAATTTTTCTTAAAATCCAAAAGACGGGAGTTCATTCCCGTCTTTGAATCTATTTTTCCGTATTTTTCAACCCCAAAGTGAAGATCTGCTGTATGAAAAAATTTAATCATAAATTATGTTCTGAACCATTACTTTTAGTAGCACCAATAAAACTCAATTTACTACTTTCTTTTTCATTTTTTTTTGTTTTTTTGAAATAGTTTTTTTTATTTTGTTGTTTTGATCTTCCAATTGCCAAACTATTAGAAGGAACATCTTTATTGATTGTAGAACCACCTGCAGTATAGGACGATTCTCCAATTTTTACAGGGGCAATTAATGTATTATTGCTACCTATAAATGCATTATTCTCTATAATTGTTCTATGTTTTCTTGTCCCATCATAATTGCAAGTAATAGTTCCCGCTCCAACATTCACTTTTTTACCAATCCGTGTATCACCAATATATGTTAAATGTTTAGCTTTAGAATCTTTTCCAATTTTACTGTTTTTTAGTTCAACAAAATTCCCAATATTTACATTATCATCCAAAACAACATTTCTATGAATTCTGGCAAAAGGTCCTACTTGAACATTACAACCAATTTTACTATTTTTAACTATTGTATGTGAATTAATATTTGAATTATCTCCAATAATTGAATCATCAACTATTGTAAACGCATTAACAACACAATTTTTACCAACTTTTGTTCCATGTAAAAGATGCGCACCCGTACCAATAAAAGACCCTGTTCCTATCTCTACATCATAGTCTACATGGATGCTTTGAGCTAATTCAAATCTAACCCCCTTAGACATCCAATACTTCATTAACTCAGAACGCTTTATTTGTTCTGCTGCCCATAATTCTTCTAATGTATTAACACCTCTCACATTATCATACGGAACCAATACCGTATTAACTTCTAACTCCTGTTTAGTAGCTAAGTTAACTAAATCAGTTAAATAAAATTCTTTAGAAATTTCATTTAACTTAAGTTTACTAATATTTTCATTTAAATATTTTTTAGAAACAAGATATATTCCAGCATTAATAAGAGTTGTAAATTTCTGATCTTGTGTACAATTTTTTTCTTCAACAATAAAAACTTCCTTTCCCTCTCTTATAACTCTTCCGTAACCAAAAGGATTTAAACAATGTGCAGAGATAAAGCTAATGGTTGATTTATTTTCTTGGTGTTGATTAATCAGATTTTGAATAATCTCAAGATTTAAAAGCGGTAAATCACCATTAAGAATTAAAAAGTTATCTTTATCCCATGTTCCATTTGAAATAGCAACGGCATTTCCAGTTCCCAAAGCCTGTTGCTGAGTTACAAAAGTAACATTATTTATTTTTGCATCCTCTATTGCTTTTTGTATTTGATCCCCCTGATATCCAATAATAATAGTCATTGGAATATTTAAAGACTCAAGAACCTTTAATGGATACAAAATCATTTTTAGGCCACAAACCGTATATAAAAGCTTGCTTCGATCGGTATTAAACCTTGTAGACCTACCTGCAGCTAGAACTAATGCTCTTACGTTGTTTAACATACGATCTCCTCTTAATTAAAACTTAATATTCCAAAATTTCAAAACCAATAAACGGTTATTCTTTTTTATATGTTTAACAAATAAAAATCCAGTGTTTCAATTAAAATCTCAATATTTTAAAGATATTGAATAAAATATGTGTTAAAATGATGTTATTTGTATTAGCCCCTGCCTTTACAGGGGTTGTTTCTTATTTCTTTAAATGTTTCAGCCATAATATTAAAAGACCATGTGCCAAACATACTTTAGTATGCTATGTAATCTTCTATTAAATTAGCTTTTACTTAAAGTATTTTTTATTTTATATAATTGTGTTCTATTAAAAAAAAGCTTGCTCTATCTATGTAGAAAAATCTAAAGAATAAGATGCTGAAGTAACTATCATTGATAAAAAAAACATTACTGTTTTTATGTATAAATTATCTCTCATTATTTTCACCTTTTTGTAATTTACTATACGCAAATATATCCATCTAAAATAATATCGGCTCCACCTAAAACACAAATTTTTGCGTCGGGATCAATTCCATTTTTTAAATCACTAAAAACAACCGAATTAGATAAAGCTTGAGTTTGCAAATCTGGACCAAAATTGGAACGGTACACTTGGAGCTCTGTTCCAATTATTGGTTGATATCCCCCAATTGCCAAAAATCTGCCATCTGGACTCCAAGAAACTGATTCGATACTAGTTCCATAATCCATTGAATCAATCAAATTTAGGCTTGATCCATTAAATGAATATATTTCTAGTTCATCTCCAGTTTTTTGTCCCCCAATTGCCAAAAATCTGCCATCTGAACTCCAAGAAACTGAATAAATTCTAGTTCCATAATCCTTTGAATCAATCAAATTTAGGCTTGATCCATTAAATGAATATATTTCTAGTTCATCTCCAGTTTTTTGTCCCCCAATTGCCAAAAATCTGCCATCTGGACTCCAGGAAACTGATAAAATTGAAGTTCCATAATCCTTTGAATCAACCGGCGTTAAACTTGAACCATTAAATGAATATACTTCTAGTTCATCTCCAGTTTTTTGTCCTCCAATTGCCAAAAATCTTCCATCTGGATTCCAGGTAACTGAAGAAATTGCAGTTCCGTAATCCTTTGAATCAACAAGCGTTAAACTTGAACCATTAAATGAATATACTTCTAGTTCATCTCCAGATTTTTGTCCCCCAATAGCTAAAAATCTGCCATCTGGACTCCAAGAAACTGATAAAATTGAAGTTCCATAATCCTTTGAATCAACTAATTCTAGGCTTGAACCATTAAATAAATATACTTGTAACTCATAAGTACTAGTTGGAGTTGATCCGCCAATTGCCAAAAATCTTCCATCTGAACTCCAAGAAACTGAATCAATTCCAGATCCATAATTCCTTGAATCAACTAAATTTAAACTTGATCCATTAAATGAATATACTTGTAACTCATAAGTACTAGTTGGAGTTGATCCGCCAATTGCCAAAAATTTTCCATCTGGACTCCAGCAAACTGAATAAATTCTAGAACTACTAGGACCATAATCTAGAGAAGTAATTTCAGTTAAATCACTTAACGTTAGAGTTGCTGCACTTGTAATTGTAA
>JBHPBZ010000042.1:0-6064 GCA_042576165.1 Candidatus Babelota bacterium
TTTCTCGGGCCAATGTTTTGATGGCCATGTTGTATTTGGTGCAATAATAATAAATCATCATTTTTTTCTTTAAAGAAAAAAACTAGCAAACAATACAATTGTATGTATAAACTGTCTCCTAGAATTTTGTTAAAAAAAATTATAAAAACTTTAAATATTTAAATAGGCAAATAGATGAACAAATCAATAAAAATAAGTTTCGCCGTAATATTTTTTATCTGCACTTTAATAAAAGCAGATAAAACAATAAACATTAAAAATACCACCCACAAAAAGTTAAAACTTACCATGCAAGAAGTCGTAAAAATGGCACACAAAAATAGACCCAGCTTAAAAGCATATAAGTTTGCAACCCAAGCAAGTAAACAAGATGAAAAAAAAGCTATATCCGGCTACTTTCCTCAAGTCACATTAAATGAACAACCTTTTTTCCAAAATGGATTAAAAGGTCTACAAAATAGTATATCTTTACAAACAAACCAACTAGTTTATAGTTTTGCCGGGCCTATACAACAATATAAAATTGCAAAAAAAATAACCGAAAGCTCAAAATACCAAGAAGAAACACATAAAGATTTAGTTAGATATCAAGTTGAAGTTGCCTTTTTACAAAGTTGGCTATTACAAAGAAAAAATAAATATATAGAATTTTTAGAAAAATCTTCTAATCAAGATATTAATAAATCAGAACACGAAAACAAATTAAATCTTTTAGATAAAAATGATTGGTTAAATGATGCAGCAACATACTCCCAAAATATGTACACTGTTTATTCATATTCTGATCAACTTTATGATGCAAAAAATCAATTAGAATACTATATTGGTAAACCATTTAAAAGCGAGACAAGCACAATTATTCTTACTTGGGATTCAGCAAAACAAATTAGTTTAAAACAATTAGAATATTATTATCAAAAAGCAATTAATAATAGAAAAGAAATTAAACAAAAACAAAAAGAAGTTGAACAATACATGGAATATCAAAGTTTTTATAAAAAAACCTATTTACCATCTCTTAGTATTAGCGGAAAATCCGGAAGAACGAGTGGAATAAAAAATAATTCAATAGGTGCTGTATTTACTTGGAACATGCTTGATGGCGGAGCCAATTATCACGAATCAAACAAGGCTAATGCAAATAAATTAAAAGCGATAATGGAAAAAGAAAATTACGTACAACAAGCCAAGTTTGATGTTCAAAAATCCTATTATGAGCTTGCAACATTACTAAAACAGCTTGTTTCACAATCAGTAAGACTTAGGCAAGCAGAAAATGAATTTGTATTAAAAAAACAAGAATTTAATATTGGAACTATTTCAAAAGTAGACCTTGAATCAGCAAAATACAACTGGGAAAGTCAAAAGTTTAATTGGATAACCAGCAAAATCAACACCTCCATTAAACAACGTGAACTTTATTATTCATGTGGATATCCTCAAGATTTTTAATTTTTAACTTTAATTAAATTGACAAAAAAATATCCCCCGATAAATTTTACTTTAGTGTAAATATTATTAATTTTTTTTAAAAAGTTAGATTTATACAATGAAGAAACTTAATAGCTTTATTCTATTTTCATTACTTACATTTTTGTTTTCAACAAAAAATATCTCTGCTATCAATGGATACAACACAATAAAAAGCTTATCTTTTCTAAATAAAATCTTAATGATATCTGATCAACTATCATTGAACATTAATAATCTAGAAGACTGTAGAAACAAAATACATCCAGAACTAAATCTAAGCTTTCTACTTAACTGTTCTGAACTTACAAAAAAATATTTACCAGAAAATTTACATGGATATCTACCACAAAATTATAATGTATATGTTCCTATTATTATAGATAAGATTTTAAATTCTTCTGTTGAAGAAACCGAAAGTTTAACTTCCATAATTATAGATTTGTTTATTTTCATCCAATATCTAAATAATATTTCTCAAGATAATCACGATATTGATATAAAACAAAAGTCATATGCTTCATCTATTAATATTGCTCAAAAAACATGCGAAATTGGCATTAACAATATTCTTAATAACACTTTAGAAAACAAACCAATCAGCAAAAGGTTACTCAAAACAATACTCTTTTCTTCTCTTGAAGCACTCAAAATATATACTTTTCAGGTGATATTATTAAAACAACTATCTTCTAAATTTCCCGAAATTATTCAAGGTACAATAATAAAAACTTGTGAATGTATTTTTGTAGAAACATGTGCAGAAATTATCAATCGAATTTTTATTCCTCAATCATCAGTAATAAAACATAATGCTTTTTTAGAAAAACTAATTCCTTAAACCATATTTAATTAACATTTAAAAAATATATTTTTGTTGCATTTTTAATCTTTTATTTCCTATTTTCACTTAGGATAACAATAATTTCTGTGGAGAAAATAATGTATTTTAAAGGATCGGTAATAATTATTTCTGTTACAATAACTATTATTTTTTTAACTTACATTATATATAAAAAAATTTTTGTACCTCCTATAAAAAAACTTTATCTAGTAGAACGCCCACAAAAAAGAACTATTCATCAAGAAATTCGAGCCACAGGCACACTAGAAATCAAAGATCATATAAAAGTGGGAAGTTTAATTTCAGGAACAATAAAACAAATTTATGTACAAGAAAACGAAATCGTTAATAAAGGACAATTGTTAGTACTGATAGATAACGGAAAAGGTGACACTGACGTAAAAAATGCATTCGGGGAAGTGGAATATACCCAAGCAAATCTTGAATATCAAAAAAAATATTTTAATCGCCAAAAACAATTATTTCAATATGGTCAAATTTCAAAAGATTCTTTTGAAAAAATAACAAGAGACTACAAACTACAAAAAGCTAGGCTAAAAAGCAAACAAGCTCTTTTACAAAAAGCTGAAATCGACTTTAACAATACAAAAATATTAGCTCCTGTTGATGGAATCATAATATCAATTGGCATTACAAAAGGAATGAGAATTACTACAGACCTTGATGCTACAGTTTTATTTGTTATTGCTAAAGATGTTACAAAAATGGAAGCCATATTAGATATAGATGAAAGCGATATTGGACAAATAAAAAAGGGACAAAAAGTAAAATTCACCGTAAGTGCCTATTTGGATAGAATATTTCAAGGAAAGATTTCTGATGTTAGCTATTCTCCTTTATTTAAAAATAATATTTTATCTTACAAAGCTAAAGTAATTGTAGATGATCCAGAAAAATTATTACGTCCCGGGATGACGATCAATGCAAATATTAAAGTATCAAAATGTAAAGATAGTTATTCTATTAGTGCTCTTGCTTTTCAAATAAACAAATCAGTATTAGAAGTAATTTCAAAAACAGTCAATTTCAGTTTCAAACAAATAGATAAAAAAAGGAAAAAAGAAATTGAACTTAATAATCAAACACCATATTCAATAAAATATGTTTGGGTTGTTGATGGTAAAAATTTTATTGAAAAACCAATAAAAACTCATATCACTAATGAACAATATTTTCAAATAAAGAATGGCATAAGTAATAATGATAATATTATTATTGATGTAGAAGAACCTGATGAAATGGACAAATTATATAAAAATATTTTTAAAAGTGCAATTTAAAAAATGAACACTTTTTTACTAATAAAAACATCTTTAAAATCATTAAAAAACCATACTGGAAGATCTATTCTTACAATTCTTGGCATTATTATAGGAATAGCTTCAATAATTTCTACACTAGCAATAGGCTATGGAGCAGAAAAGAAACTAACCGATCGAATAATGAGTATGGGGAAAAACTTTATTTTTATTCAACCGGGAAAAGTTGCCTCTGAGGGAAAAACATCCTTAACCCATAGACGCAAACCCAATCATTTAACATTTAATGATGTTGAAATTTTTAAACAACAATTTTCTGAAATAAAAAAAATCACACCAGTTATGTTTTCACGTAAAATTATAAGTCATAAAGGAAATAATGTATTAGTTGATATAAAATGCGGAAATCAAGATTATCTAGATGTAGTTGAAAGAAAAATAAAATATGGAAACAATTTTAACAAAATACACATTCAAAAAAATTCTAAAGTCATAATCCTTGGACATAAAACAACCACAGAACTTTTTAGATCAACAAATCCTATTGGAAAATCCGTAAAAATTCAAAATGTTTTATATACCGTTATTGGAACAACTAAAAAAATAAAAAGTTACTTAGGAATAATGAACCCAAATTTAGATATTTATATTCCAATTACAACTGCAAAAAAACATATTTTTCATAAAAACAACTCTAAGATTCATGGAATATCCATTTCCACAAAGAAAAAAATCTATATGTCAAAACTTGTAAGACACCTAAAACGAAATTTGCGATTTAGACATAACCTAACACATAAAGATCCCGACGATTTTACAATTTTTGATCAACAAGCAATGGCAAAAGCTGCAAAAAAATCTTCCAATATTTTAAGTCTTTTACTTTTAATAATTGCATCTATTTCTTTACTTGTTGGAGGAATTGGTGTGATGAATATAATGCTTGTTTCTATTTCTGAGAGAACTCAAGAAATAGGCATAAGAATGGCTATTGGAGCAACAACGTTTGTAATACTTGAGCAATTTATTATAGAATCAATTATTTTATGTCTTATTGGTGGAATTATAGGAACTTCACTAGGAATAATTACTCCATACATAATAAGTATTTTTACAAAATGGCCAGTTATTATAAAATTTTCATCAATAATAATAGCATTTGGTATAACATTCATTATAGGTATAATATTTGGATTTTACCCTGCAAGAAAAGCGGCAAAATTAAATCCTGTTACCGCATTACAAGATCGATAATTTCTATAATATTTAGCTAAAAATCAAACTAAATAGTGATATAAAATTTTCTAATCTATTCTTCGAATTGAATTAATCGATCATTGATTATGTTAATTTCAATTCCAATTGTACCTTTGTCTTTTATTGCAGGACTTACGCAACATAGCCAAAGTTCCGACAGATTGAAGTCAAAAAAACCTAATTTTTTAGCTTTGCTTTGGTGCTATTTAGTTAAAATGATTTTAGGATATTTCTATATTATTAATTAATCCGGTAGAATCAAACTCAATACTAATATTTCCATTTCTAGATTGAAAATACAGCGTTTTATTAACCATTTCATCGTCAATGACAATATTACTGTTTCCTTTTTTAAATTGTATAACCAAGCATTCTTTTGCTGGACTTTCTCCTAACAATAACCAGCTTTTTAATTTTTCTGCATATTCTTGAATTTGTTCAATTTTTATTTCAGCCATTGTAATTTACTCCTTAGTTTAAGGGTATAAAACTACCAATTTTTATAAATTTTTCTATTCTTTTTTTTGGTTCAAAACCTATAGAAACAATTCTATTTCCATTCATTGGAACTGTTATTCGAGTTAAGCTCGTAGAACTCAGCTCACTTTGTATATAAACGTTTATATTTCCAGTACGAATATCAATCACTCTTATTCCATCCTTATTATTCATAAGCTTATCTAGCTTGCTTAAACTTAATTTACCATTAAATCTTTCAATCAGTTGTTTTTTTGCATGTCCTGTTAATCGAAAACCTGATTTTGTTTTCATTATTTTTTTATCTACTTGAAAATCTTGTTTTATTGCTTTTACAACAACTTCAGATAACTTCTCAAAATCCTTAAAATGTTCATGGGAAAATTGTAATGCATAAATATCACCAACCGAAACTAACTCCGGTTCTCCTTTAACAACTTTAATAATATTTCTTAGTGCATCTTTTCCATGTTCTAAGCCAATTTTAAGAACTTCCCCAGTTTCATGGAATACTGTTTTAATTGGATTAATAACCTTATTTATAGTATTGGCAGTTGATTGAAAAGATTTTGAAGTTTGTGATAATTCTTTAAAACTCTTGGATAGAGTTGAAAGTTTTTTAAGTTTAGATAATTTGGCAAATTTTGCTATTCCAACAGGAACAAAAAATTCAACTAACGTGGCAACGGATTCTTTAGGATTTTCTTTTACGTAATTTACAAATGAGCAAGATAAG
>JBHPBZ010000043.1:0-6048 GCA_042576165.1 Candidatus Babelota bacterium
GACAAAAGAATGATGTATTCTATAACCATCGATGAGGAATAAACAACCAAAACGAGCATCTGAAATTGAAAAATGATCTTTGAAATACCATGAAATCAAGGTGAAAAGAAATTTCCTGAACCTTAAAAGGATTCTTAAAATTCCGATACGGAGAGTTTGATCCTGGCTCAGAATGAACGCTGGCGGCGTGCTTAACACATGCAAGTCGAACGAGAAAATTCTTCGGAATAAGTAAAGTGGCGAACTGGTGAGTAACACGTAGGAATCTACCCTTTAGTGAAGGATACCTTCGAGAAATTGAAGTTAATACTGCATATGTCCTTCGGGATAAAGACGGCCTCTTGCTGTCGCTAAGGGATGAGCCTGCGGGCTATTAGTTTGTTGGTAGGGTAAAGGCCTACCAAGGCAATGATGGCTAGCCGGCCTGAGAGGGTGTACGGCCACACTGGGACTGAGATACGGCCCAGACTCCTACGGGAGGCAGCAGTGGGGAATATTGCACAATGGGCGAAAGCCTGATGCAGCGACGCCGCGTGGAGGATGACGGTCTTCGGATTGTAAACTCCTGTTAAGCGGGAAGAAATTACCACAAGTAATATATGTGGGAGATGACGGTACCGCTAGAGAAAGCCCCGGCTAACTTCGTGCCAGCAGCCGCGGTAATACGAAGGGGGCAAGCGTTATTCGGAATTACTGGGCGTAAAGAGCGTGTAGGCGGTCGATTAAGTTAGTTGTCAAATACCTCGGCTCAACCGAGGATCGGCAGTTAATACTGATTGACTAGAGGATAAGAGAGAGAAGTGGAATTCTCGGAGTAGCGGTAAAATGCATAGATCTCGAGAGGAACACCAGTTGCGAAGGCGGCTTCTTGGCTTATTCCTGACGCTAAAGCGCGAAAGCGTGGGGAGCAAACAGGATTAGATACCCTGGTAGTCCACGCCGTAAACGATGATCACTAGATGTAGGTTCTGTTTAACGGGATCTGTGTCGAAGCTAACGCGTTAAGTGATCCGCCTGGGGAGTACGATCGCAAGATTAAAACTCAAAGGAATTGACGGGGGTCCGCACAAGCGGTGGAACATGTGGTTTAATTCGACACTACGCGAGGAACCTTACCTAGATTTGACATGTAACTGACCGTTGTAGAAATACAATTTTTCAAGTTTACTTGAACAGTTACACAGGTGCTGCATGGCTGTCGTCAGCTCGTGTCGTGAGATGTTGGGTTAAGTCCTTTAACGAGCGCAACCCTTGCCGCCAGTTGCTATTTCAGTAATGAAAGCACTCTGGTGGGACTGCCTAGGAAACTAGGAGGAAGGTGGGGATGACGTCAAGTCCTCATGGCCCTTATGTCTAGGGCGACACACGTGTTACAATGGCTAGTACAAAGGGAAGCAATCCTGCGAAGGGGAGCAAATCTCATAAAACTAGTCTAAGTTCGGATTGAAGTCTGCAACCCGACTTCATGAAGTTGAAATCGCTAGTAATCGCGTATCAGAACGACGCGGTGAATACGTTCTCGGACCTTGTACACACCGCCCGTCACACCACGAAAATCGTCTACACCCAAAGTTATCTTAGCTAACCCGTAAGGGAGGCGGGTAATCAAGGTGTGGGGGGTAATTGGGGTGAAGTCGTAACAAGGTAGCTGTAGGAGAACCTGCGGCTGGATCACCTCCTTTCGAGGGAGATATTAATTAATTAGGTGTTAATTGGTTTTATAGCCTTTTAAGGTTCAGGATTATTTATTTTGATTTTGTGAGTGTTTTAAAGTTTTAAAAAATTAAAATGGTCTTTGAAATGTTTGTAGCTCAAAAAATGGGTATAATATTCATTGAGTAAAAATTAGTAACTCAGATTTTTAGATAATTATAAAGAGCATCTGGGGAATGCCCTGGCATTAGGAGGCGATGAAGGAAGTGGAAGGCTGCTGTAAGCTTCGGGGAGCTGCCAATCAAGCTTTGATCCGGAGATTTCCGAATGGGGAAACCCGCTTAGGTAGATCCTAAGCATTTCTATCTGAATACATAGGGTAGAAAAGTTAACGGCGTGAACTGAAACATCTAAGTAACGCTAGGAAAATAAAACGAAGTGATTTCCTTAGTAGTGGTGAGCGAAACGGAAGAAGCCCAAACCTGTATTGTGTAAGCCTGTGCGCGTTGCAATGCGGGTGTAGTGGGGAGTGATATTCTAAAAAGTACAGATTTTAGGTTAATTTATCCAGTTTAATTGAAAGCTCTGGAACGGGCGGCCATAGAAAGTGAAAGTCTTGTAAATGAAAAGTTGGATGAATTAATTATTGCTTTCCCAAGTATCACGGAGCACGTGAAATTCCGTGAGAATCTGCCCCGACCATGGGGTAAGGCTAAATACTACCTAATGACCGATAGTGTACAAGTACCGTGAGGGAAAGGTGAAAAGAACCCCGGAAGGGGAGTGAAATAGAACCTGAAACCAGATGTTTATAATCGGTGGAAGCGATATATACGTATGCGCGACCATGTGCCTTTTGCATAATGAGCCAACGAGTTACTCCTACGTTGCAAGGTTAAGTCTAGAAAGGACGGAGCCGAAGCGAAAGCGAGTCTGAATAGGGCGATTTAGTAGCGTGGGGTAGACCCGAAACCTAGTGAGCTATCCATGGGCAGGGTGAAGTCTCGGTAATGCGAGATGGAGGCCCGAACCGGTGTGGGTTAAAAACTGCTCGGATGACCTGTGGATAGGGGTGAAAGGCCAATCAAACTAGGAAATAGCTGGTTCTTCTCGAAATATATTTAGGTATAGCCTTGTTGGATTATATGCGGCGGTAAAGCACAGTTTAGGCTAGGGGGCGTAAGCTTACCAAACCTTTACTAACTCTGAATTCCGCATATTTAGAAGGCAGGAGTCAGACTGCGGGGGATAAGCTCCGTAGTCGAAAGGGAAACAGCCCAGATCATCAGCTAAGGTCCCCAAGTATTCGTTAAGTGGTAAAAGAGGTGGAGATACACAGACAGCCAGGAGGTTGGCTTAGAAGCAGCCATCCTTTAAAGAAAGCGTAATAGCTCACTGGTCAAGTGTTTTTGCGCTGAAACATAAACGGGGCTTAAACGAATCACCGAAGCTATGGCTTGTATCGTAAGATACAGGGGTAGAGAAGCGTTCTTTAACAGATACTAGCCTGACCGTGAGGACAGGTGTTGGGTTAAAGAAGTGAGTATGTTGGCATAAGTAACGAAAAAACAGGTGAAATTCCTGTTCGCCGAAAACCCAAGGGTTCCGTGAGAAAGGTTTATCCACTCAGGGTTAGTCGATACCCTAAGCCGAGGCCGAAAGGAGTAGGCGATGGGAAGCAGGTTAAATATTCCTGCACCACTTTTAGCGTTTGAGTGATGGGGTGACGCAGTAAGATAAGTTGACTTGGATCATGGTTTGCCAAGCTAAGCGTTTAGAGAGGTTTTATAGGTAAATCCGTAAAGCCGTTAATCTTGAGGCGTTATGGGCATGTTAATCTTAGCGAGAGATATGTTCAGCTGGTTCTACACTGACAAGAAAAGCCTCTAGCGAGCGAAAAAGTGATCGTACCGTAAACCGACACAGGTGGGTAGGTTGAGAATACTAAGGCGTTGAGATAACTCTCATTAAGGAACTCGGCAAAATAGCCCCGTAACTTCGGGAGAAGGGGTGCCATCGTTGTTTGTTTTGTTTACGAAATAAGCGATGTTTGGCTTCAACAAAGAGGCCCAAGCGACTGTTTAACAAAAACACAGGGCCATGCTAACTCGTAAGAGGATGTATATGGCCTGACGCCTGCCCAGTGCCGGAAGGTTAAAAGGAGGGGTTAGTTCTTCGGAACGAAGCTCTGAATCGAAGCCCCGGTAAACGGCGGCCGTAACTCTGACGGTCCTAAGGTAGCGAAGTCCCTTGTCGGGTAAGTTCCGACCTGCATGAATGGCGTAACGACTTGGGCGCTGTCTTGATGAGAGACTCAGTGAATTTGTAGTACCGGTGAAAATGCCGGTTACCCGCGATAGGACGGAAAGACCCCGTGCACCTTTACTATAGCTTGACATTGATTTTTGGATTGATTTGTGTAGGATAGGCGGGAGACTTTGATGTTGTGGCGCTAGCTGCGGCGGAGTCATCCTTGAAATACCGCCCTTGTTGTTTTGGAAATCTAACTTCTATCCTTTATCAGGAAGAAGGACATTGTCTGGTGGGTAGTTTGACTGGGGTGGTCGCCTCCCAAAATGTAACGGAGGCGTTCAAAGGTTCCTTCAGGACGAATAGAAATCGTCTTAAAGAGTGTAAAAGCACAAAGGAGCTTGACTGCGAAACTTACAAGTTGAGCAGGTGCGAAAGCAGGATTTAGTGATCCAGTGGTTCCGCATGGAAGGGCCATTGCTAAACGGATAAAAGGTACGCCGGGGATAACAGGCTTATCTCCTCTAAGAGTCCATATCGACGAGGAGGTTTGGCACCTCGATGTCGGCTCATCGCATCCTGGGGCTGGAGAAGGTCCCAAGGGTTTGGCTGTTCGCCAATTAAAGCGGTACGCGAGCTGGGTTCAGAACGTCGTAAGACAGTTCGGTCCTTATCCATCGTGGGCGTAGGATATTTGAGAGGACCTGTCCCTAGTACGAGAGGACCGGGATGGACGAACCTCTGGTGTTCCAGTTGTTTACCAAAAGCAGCGCTGGGTAGCTAGGTTCGGACGAGATAACCGCTGAAAGCATCTAAGTGGGAAACTCACCTCGAGATTAGATATCCCGTATTATGAATGAAGTTTTTAGGTTCGCCTGGAAATGAATTTTGTAATACATTGAAGATTCCTTGAAGACTACAAGGTTGATAGGCTGAGTGTGTAAGTACAGTAATGTATTTAGCTAATCAGTACTAATAGATCGATAGTTTTATCTAATTTAAAATTTGCTTGTTACGTTAAACACTTTGAAATACACATTTTTGCTGCAAACATTTTGGACCATTTTATGAAATTTTGAAAATTTCCTGGTGGCGATAGTGGCGGGGAAACACCCGTTCCCATTCCGAATACGGTAGTAAAGTCCGCTACGCCGAAGATACTTGGCTGGAGACGGTCCGGAACAATAGGTACTGCCAGGATTTAAATTTAAGGCCTAAGTTAAAAACTTAGGCCTTATTTTTTTGTAAAAGCTTATGTTTTACAGATACTTAATTTAGAAAAATATTTGTACAACATGCGTATTGTATGTTTAAATGTTTTTTTGGGTACATTATTAGATATTTCAAGATTAATTTTATCTTGATAAGTAAATCCATTAGTATTTAGTTTTTCTTTTAATGGTTCTGTTACTGTGTTTTTAAACATTATCAAAAGGGATGTTGTAGATAAACTGTTAAGAACAATATGAAATTTTTTTATGGATTCATCTAGATTATCAGCCTTTAGCCATTTTGATGTAAATGGTACATTTTTATTATTTGTTAAATTGCCATTGATTGTTATTTTACAATAATATTTTAATTTTTTTTTCTTTTTTATTAACGTAACAAGCAAATTTTAAATTAGATAATTTTTTCCCCTCTAGTTCTTCTTTTATTTTTTTGAATAATAAAAGTGTATTAGCTTCTTTTCTGAATTGTTTAAAATTTTTACGTTTATTTTTTTTACCCATTTTACACTCAATTACACTAGATTCTGTGACAACATCATATTCTGTTGTTATTAATTCTATAATTTGGTTTTTTGATGTTTTTTCATTTTTAACGTATGCATAGTGTTTTTTATTATCGTTGAATAAAAAATTGATATCTAAACTAAAGCCAATGATTTTTTCTTTCATATTTTTATTAACAAATAAGGCTGTTTCTAGTTCAAAAATTGATCCTACATTTTTTGAATTTATTGTTTCTTGTAGACCTGGCATATTTGGGGAAAATGTTTTTTTTGATAATTCAATGATTGTATTATTATTAGAAAAGCATGGAATAAAAAAGAATGAAATAAATAATGGTATTATTAAAAATATTTTTTGATTTTTTTTTCTTACAATGTTCATTTCGCCCCCCCTTTATATCATAAAATAT
>JBHPBZ010000044.1:0-6021 GCA_042576165.1 Candidatus Babelota bacterium
TATAAATATCTAATTAGTGCATTTGCTTCTGTAGAATAGGATGTTTTAAGATTCACAATTGTTTTTAAATTACTTTTTAAAAAACTTGGTGAGCCTGTATAAGGAAAGAATACTCCGATTTTTTCTTTATTTATGAAATTGAGAGATTTCTTAAGGTTGGTTGAGCCAACATTTACTAATGTAATATTTGTTTTGTATTTATGTAAAAATAATTTCAGATTTTCTAAGTATTTTTCGGGATTGAATTGATCATCTTTTGCTATAAATACTATTTTTTTACCATTAATTCCGCCTTGTATGTTTTCTTGTTTTATTCTTGTGGATATTCCTTGATAGAGTGCTTTTCCTATTTCTTTTACATTACCTGTTAAGTCTAATGTTGTAGCGATTGTGATTTTCTCCTTTTCTGTGGCCTTAGTTTCTTTTTTTTTGATTACTTCTTCAGTCAAAAGATTATAGGTTTTGGTTGTAAATCCTTTTTTCTTTATTGCATCTTGTTTATAAAGAGTAATTAATGGATCTTTGTTGGGTTCAACATCCAAAATTGTAAATGCATCATTATAAAAATTGTAAAGTTTTTGATTGCAAAGTGTTGGGCTTGAAAATATTGACCATGCAATAGCTCCTTGATCTGGGTATAGGTGTGATAACCCATCGGTTTTTTCATAAGAAAATGTTCTATTTTTCCCTTTAATAATTGTTTTAATTTCTACATCAAATGTTTCATTAGAAAATTGTTGGTTTTCTATATTGAATCGCTCTAATATTTGTTGTGATTTTTTACTTAAAACATTATAGAAATAATGTTCATTAAGTTTTTCATAGTTTCTATCAAAATTTGAAATTCGTATAAAATGCTTTTTTCCATAATTAATATAGACAGCAAGTGGTAAAGTTTCTATAAATTTGTTTACTAGGCTATTTAGAGGAATTAGCTCATCTGAAAATTGTTTTGCCTTTGCTTTGAGTTCTTCTTTAAATCCATGATTTTTCCAGTTTTCATTAATTTCGTGTTCTCCTTTTATAAAAAACACTTTATTGGGATTATTTTTCATTAATCTTAGTATTATTGTGAATGTTTCAATAATATGAGCAGAACGACTGAGAACATTTCCGTTGAAAATTAAACAGGTATTATCTTTAATAATTTTTAGTTGTTCATTAATAAAACCAAGTTTTTTTAGTTCCTTTATATCTCGGTACAATGATTTAAAAGCTCCATTAAGATCTCCAAATATCACAAAGAAGCTTTTTTTTTGTGGTGTAATTTTTATAATACTTTGAGGTTTTAATTTATTTCTACTTGTTGTGATATTTTCTAGTAATTTTTTAAAACCTTCAACAGGCCAAATAGATTTTTTAATTTTCAGAAACCTTAAAAGTCTTGATATCCAATTAGGACTTTCTTTTTTGAAAAATGTAGTAAAATCAGGGTACATATAATTATCATTATCGATAGTGGGATGTTCTTTTTGTAATTGGGTATATTTTTGTATTTCTTGTAAATTTTCAAACGATGCATAAAGCTGGGAAATTTGACAGCATAATAAGAATATAGTTAATGATGTAAAAAAATAATAAATTTTTTTCATAAAATCACTATTACCCCTTTTAATAGAGAAGATAATAAATATACAGAATAAGAAAAACTATCATAAATAAAAATATATAGTTTCTTAAGATTATTAGTGTATCGGATGGTTTTTTTTGACTTATAAATCGAATTAAAAAAAGATTAAATACTAATATTATAAATATAGTTGCAAATAAAAAAGTAAAGATACTATCAGAGATTGTAAAATATGTTGTTTGAGGAGTTTTTCCCTCAAGGATAAAGAGATTAAAAATTAAAGAAGATACACTTGCAACAGATAAAGTTAATATGCCTTTTGTATTTTTTATATTTAAAACTAGGGAAAATAATCCTAAGAAAAATGCTATAAACAAAGGTACAAAAATTATCAAAATATTTTTTGAGCCTGCTTGCTCAAAGTCCAAACCAAATACTACGATGGGAAAAGGTGTAATTTTATCTGAAACATTTTTGTTCCTGAGTTCAGTAGAAATACCATAAAATGTTTTTATGTCCTGATACTTCCAATTTTCGGTAAATATTTCTTTTTTTATGAAAAAATCGGTGTTTTTAGTGGTTAGTAGAACTTCATTTGGATTGAGCTGCGTATTTATAATTGATATGTAAATTGTATGATCTTCTAGTGGGAAAAAATTATAGTTTAAATTACTTTTAAAATTAACTATTAAGTCATAAGTAGAAAGCATTTTGTTGCCAATTAATTTTGTTATGGGCGGAGATTTGTATAAAATTTTGCCATTTTCAAATGCGAATTTTTCTAATTCTTCAGTTGATATTAAATGTGGATTAAATTCAAACCATACAATTGAATTCATTGTAAAGTTATTTTTAGAAACATTAAATGTAGGAAAACCTTTTATATACAGTCCTACTTTTACTTCTACAATTTTTACTTCAGTATTAGTAGGAATTATTGGAGAAATATTGGGTTTACGGTCACTTGCAGTAAAGTTTATATGTGGAATATAAAAAAGAAATAGCAGCATAGTTGTAGTAAAAGTAATTAGAAGAATCTGGAAATGGGTTTTGGATGTAAAAATTGATGTTAAGTGTATAACTTTAGAACCAATCAAGCTATATAAAGTAGTTATTGTGAATAAATATGCAAATATTCGAATTATTATAATTGCGATAGTAAATGTTTCTTCTAAATTAAATACTATTGCAAGGTGAGAAGTCATGAAAAAGAAAAATGCAAATGATAAAAATAGAAGCCCGTGTTTTTTAGTGAATTTGTAGAGCAAAAAACTTAATAAAACTATGAACAAGCAAAGTGTTGCATTTAGAAAATATATAGGAACTTTAGGTGACATATCTAATGTAAAAAATTTGTACATGATTACACAATAATATACTAAAAGTGCTGACAGTATAAATGGAATAATTTTTAGAATTATATTTAAAATACGAAGAATTATTCTTTTGGATAAAAGTGGGGAAAGTTTTTTTTTAAGTACTTTATTTAAGGCAAAAATTATTAAGAAATAAGCAATGACTCTAAAAATTATAAAAAACAAAATACATATTTTGTTTTTTATATCATATATAGAAAAAAGATGAGAGGTGCCAAAGAAAGCAAATGCGTTTCCAACTGCAAAAATAATAGGATTTTTATTGGTTTTATGTGCATTAAAACCAATAAAAAATATAATTAAACCAAGAATTAAATTTATTGCCGAAATTTGTATTGCAGATATTGTCATTGTAAATTGTCCTTTCTGCAAAATTTGGTTTATATATCTATACTCTCAATTTAAGATCTAATAAATATTGTACTAAAGTAAATATATTGATATTTTCTATCTGCTGGAGAAAAAGAATACAATGAGTTATAATACATTTAATCAAAAAATTAAGGTTATTAGTTTGTTGATTAATTAGGTTTTTTAACCTTTTTTATATTTAATAATTTTATTTATCGGCCGAAGCTTTTGAAGTGAAGTCTTATTAGGATTTTTAAAATTTATGAGTAAGTTAGCTAATATTAAAAATGATTTTACACAATGGTATCAAGATGTAATTTTACAGGCAGAATTAATTGATTCTAGTCCAACTAAAGGGTGTTATGTTCTTCGCCCATATGGATATTCTTTATGGGAAAATATTCAAAAAATTATTGATAAAAAAATCAAGCAGACTGGTACGCAGAATGCCTATTTCCCACTATTAATTCCAGAATCTTTTTTAAAAAAAGAAGCAAAACATATTGAGGGTTTTTCTCCTGAGCTTGCAGTTGTTACTCATGCTGGAGGCAAAAAACTTGAAGAACCATTAATAGTTAGACCAACATCAGAAACAATAATTTATTATATGTTTTCCAGATGGATAAAATCATGGCGCGATCTTCCTTTAAAAGTTAATCAATGGGCAAATGTTGTTCGTTGGGAAAAGCGACCAAGAGCTTTTTTGCGATCGATAGAATTTTTATGGCAAGAGGGACATACTGCTCATATATCACAGAAAGAAGCTACCAAAATGGCTAAAACAGCGTTATCTTTATATAAAGATTTTGTTGAAAATTATTTAGCAATTCCTGTAGTTTCTGGAATTAAATCTGAAAATGAAAGATTTGCAGGGGCGGATGCTACATATACGTTAGAAGTTATGATGCAAGATGCTAAAGCTCTTCAAATGTGCACATCACATGTTTTAAGCCATAGTTTTTCTTCTGCTTTTGATATTAAGTTTCAAGATGAAGATGGAAAAGTAAAATCACCATATTGTTCTTCTTGGGGTATTACATCAAGAGTTATTGGTGCAATGGTTATGGTACATGGTGATCAAAATGGTTTAATTATACCACCCAAAATTGCTCCAATTCAGGTTGTTATTATTCCAATTTATAGAACAGAAGATGAAAAAATTAAAGTTTTAGATAAAGCAAATTATATAAAGGATAATTTGTTTAATTCTAATATTAGGGTAGTGATTGATGACGATGATCAAAAAACTCCTGGTGCAAAGTTTTATTCTTGGGAATTAAAAGGTGTGCCGATTCGTATTGAAATTGGGCCAAAAGATATTGAAAAAAATCATTTTGTTTTAGTAAATAGAGCAGAAAATGATAAATCTAAGAAAAAAACTTTTGTTGAGTTTGATCAAGTAAACAAAAAAATCGAATGGTTACTTGTAAAAATTCAAGAGCAACTTTTTATTGATGCAAAAAATAAATTAAAAGAGAATTGGCATAAAGCGGATAAGCTCGAAAATTTTGGACCAAAGTTAGAAGAAAACAATGGTTTTTATCAAACCGGATGGTGTGGATCACTGGAGTGTGAAGAAGAGTTAAAGAGTTTTAAGGGATCAATTCGTTGTTTATTAGAAGAAAGAAAAGATTTAGATTATTGTTTTTCATGTTCAAAATCTAGTAAGACTGATGTATTGGTAGCTAAAGCATACTAAAATATTTGAGTTTTAACAGAAGGTGATAAATGTTGGCGCCATCAGAACTTAATGATAATCAATACCTCACTTTTTTCGAAACTTATTTACTTGCAGAAAAAAGAGTTGGTAAAAATACTTTTTGTGCCTATCAAAATGATGTTAAGCAGTTATTAAAATTTTTTAGCCAAAAAAAGATTTGTTTAAAAAAGTGTACTAAAAATCATCTGAAAAATTTTTTACGGTATTTAAAAAAAAATGATCTTAGTGCAAAAACGTTGTCAAGAAAAATATCATCTATAAAATCATTCTTTTTATTTTTAAATAAAAGATTTAAACTTCCAAATAAGGCTGCTAGTTTAGTGTTTCCTAAATTAGAAAAGAGGCTTCCAGTTTATTTGTCTAATCAAGAAGTGAAGGACTTACTTAAGGCTGCTAATTTTGATCAATCGGACAAAGGAATTCGTAATAAGGTTATGCTATATCTTATGTATGCTTCTGGAATAAGGGTTTCAGAATTAGTAAATCTTACATTGGATCAAGTGCATTTTGATACTGGATTTATTAATTTGGTTGGAAAAGGAAACAAACAAAGAGTTGTTCCTCTTCCTAAAAATGTTTTAGATCTACTATGTTTTTATATCGATAATGTAAGAAAAAAATTAATAAAAAACATAAACTTGGTTTTAAATCAAGATAAGAATTTTTTATTTTTTTCTCTTTATGCTGGAAAAATAAATGCGCTAACAAGGCAATCTTTTTGGGTTATTTTAAAAAAAATTTTAATGCGATCTAATATTTTTAAAAATATTTCACCTCATACTTTAAGACATTCATTGGCAACTCACTTATTAAAAAATGGTGCAAATATAAGGTCGTTACAACTTTTATTGGGACACGAAAAAATTTCAACTGTTCAAATTTATACGCATTTGGAAAAAAGTCATATTAAAAAAAAGTATGATGAAAAACATCCTAGAGCAAATTGATTTTATAAGAATTCTTTTTAAACTATTGCTTTCATTTTTGGTCAAATTATTAAATTA
>JBHPBZ010000045.1:0-6004 GCA_042576165.1 Candidatus Babelota bacterium
GAGTAGTAATGTGCAGGAAGAGAAAGGTAAGGGTATGAGAAAAATACTATATTTATTGGGTTTTATATTTTTTAGTTTTGTGGTTTCACCGATTTTTGCGGAGTTTAATCCGGGCGGCGGAGGTGGTGTTGCAGCAACAAGTGCTTCTGTAAATTTTGGCAGTCAAAACTCTGCATTCAAATTCTCTCCGGGTTCTACTTTTAATATTAGTTCTCCAAATCTTACATTTGCTGTAGATGGAACATTAAACAAAAATTCGAATGCAAATTTTACTGGAAATGCTGTTCAATTTATTGGTGGTGTTTTAATTTCTGATGATTGTCATTCTGAGATGACTGCTGTTTTTGATCCAACAGGAAGTGATATTATTTGGTTAACCGGAAATTCATATTTTGATTCCGAACCAGGTAGAGTAATTCAAAAGATGTATATAGATGGAATAGGAAATAGATTAGAGGGACAACCTATTTTTAATGATACAATCGATTTTTATGATTCGTCTACAAGTTTATTAGTTGCTCTTCAAAATAAATTAACACAGAATATAAATTTAAATGGTGGTTCTTTAGGTTTAGATAATGATTTAAGATTGGCTGATGGTGTTAAGTTAATTGGTCCTGGAACGGTTAAACTTCAAGATTGTCAACTTTCTTTAGGTTCTTATTATCCAACTCCATGGAGTGAGGTTTTAATTTGGGAAAGTTCAACAGATATAGTAATGACCGGAAGTGTATCATTAACAAATGATTGGTATTTTACCGGTACATGCAAATTAAATGGTAATGGTAATATTTTAGATTTGACTGGTGGTGGAAGGTTATATTTAAACAAATATTCATCTTTGCACTTGGCTGATGTATATATCAAAGGTCTTGGTAGTGGTGGAAAAATCGTTTTTAAAGATGGAAATGGTTTGTTAAACACAAGCAATACTGATATTGAATTAGATGGAGATGTTACAACTTCTTTAGGTAAAATTTTAGTTGAAGGTCCAACCAATTTTGTTTTGGGTGGTTATGATTGGACATTTAATGGGGATTCTTTATTACAGGTTGATGGAACAACTTTATGGTTGGATGTTCCTGAGGTTGATCCTGGTGAATTAAAAGCACCATTAGCCGTTTTTGAAAATCATGTTTGGAATCCAACAAATGTTGCTACAGATTTGATTAGCAATCTTGATTTAATAAATACTGGAACTATCAGAGAAGTTGTAGATAGATTACAATCTGGTGGTGGCCCAACAACAATGTTGTTAACCAGTTCAAGACTTACTGTTTCTCTTGATCTTGATCAAAGTGTTCATATTCATCCTCTTCAAAGAATAAATATTTGTAACAGAATAACTATCGATGGTAGGGGTGCAACATTAATTTTCTCAGATCCAGAACATTCACAATTCGTTGTACGTCCAAGTCAAACAGTAACATTAAAAAATATTCAGCTCGATAGAATTAACCAAAAAACATTTGACTTGATGGTTAATTCATATGCAAACCCAAATAATGAATATTGGGATATTCAAGAAGGAAAAATATTTATTGGCGAAAATGTAGTATTTGGATTAAGTGAAAATGTAACATTCTCACGAGGTTTAATTACTCTTCTTAAAGATTCACAGACTGGAGATCCTGTAGTCTTTAGAGTTGTTGGTGTTGATGGCAAACACAAGTTAGTGTTTAATCCAACTGCCGAATATAGAGCATTTATCGAAAAATACACCGGTGTAAGAAAAAATGTTGGTGGCAGACCAACTGATTCAAGTAGAAGTAAGATTATACATACAGATAGGGTGAACATTGGTGAAGGTGTATTAAAATATGAACCAGTGTTGTGCAAACTAGGTGAAAATACAATGCGCCTAGAAGCGATAAACCTTAGTGGTATTGAGCATATTTCTCAAGTACTTGGTGTAATTTATGCCGGTGCAATTGGATTAGGTGGTGGAGCTGTTGTTGATGTTGGTGATACAGATAATTTTAGAGATGAACAAGAGGCATATTTATTCAATCAAGTAGAAAGATACAGTACAGTATTTATTGTTGCTGATTTGGATAATAGATTAAGATTACTGAAAGATGAATTAAGATTTAAGGGACAACTTAGTTTTGCTGGAACTGGTGATAATGTTCTTCACATTGATGCAGTGCTTTCGGATCAAGTAACACGTAATCTTGCTGGTCAAAGAATAACAGCTGTAGTTCCAAAAGTTTATTTTGCATCAAATTTCTTGGATTTAACTTCGAGAGATCCTTTTGATGCAAAAAAATCTGGTATAGCTAGATTGATTTTTGATGATCAGATAATAAGAGTTTACAATAGTCCAAATGCTTTCTGGGCACATGAAAATTCATTCTTAGGCGGAACAAGAATAGAGATAGAAGGTGATTCTATTTATGATGATTATGATCCTAGCTCGGATTCAAAACCATTTATTGTAGATGTTCAAGACCTTGTTGGTATTGGTGGGGTTGATCCTTGGGTTTCATTATTTACTAGAAGCAGAGCTTTAGATGAATTTAGGGATTGTCCTGTTGAATTTAGATCATTTAACAGAAAATACAAAACAGCATTGGATCTTGAAATTGAAAAGGAAAGAGAGAGAGAACTTATTTCTCAAAGAATTCAGCCAAGAATTAGACCAAATATTATATCTCCTGTTGTTGCAGAGACTACAGTTGAAACACCAATTGTGTTACCTTCAAGGCCAAAACTTCGTCCAAGTAGAAGCGATTTAGTGGAATTATTAGGCCAAGAAAACATTGACGATATCGAAAACCTTGATATCAAAGATTTAAAAAATATCAAAGGATTAGAAAATATTACTGATATCCAAATTATAAAATCTATTCTGACAAGAACTATTCAACCACCAACTGCTGGTGAGAAAGTAGATTATCATTACAACTTAAGAAGCCTTGAAATGAAAGATGCTAACGGAAATCACATTGTTGATAATTCGAGATTAACTAAGTTTGGAATTAGTTCTTCTTTGGGTTTAAATCTTACTTTGAATCCAAGTGGGGTAATTGAACTTCGTTCGGATGAGGCTGTTACTTTAAAGTCGGATGATATCATAAATGTAAGCCACAAAGGTAACGAGATTCATGTATTTAACACATTTAATATAAACGGAAATTTACTTTTTGATACCGATTCACAATTGACAATTTATTTAGAAACGGATGATGCAAAAGTTGTTTTTGCAGCAAACTCAAGAATTGATATCGAGGCAAATACAGAATTTACAATTGAAGGAAATGGATCTGTAGAATTTGGTGATGGATCTATAATAAATCTAAAAGGTCAACGTAGTACAGTTTCTCAGTGGCCATCATTGATTTTAAAAGACAGGGCTAGAATTAGCCCTACATCACGCGGTGCGGCAAGAATTCAGGGTGTTGGTAATTTAATAATAAAAGATAGTGCAAAGATGTCTGCAACTGGTGCAACTGGATTAGTTCTTGTTGATACTGCATGGGTAATTGGCAATGAAAATACCGATATGATTGATGTTTATGTTCTTGGTACAGGAATGATTGAACTTTCTGGTACCGGTGCAAATCGTGGAATGATTTCTATGCAAAAAGGAGATCATTCTTTAACTGTTTATCAAAACGGAATTCTACGAATAGAAGAAGATGGTTTGCTTGAAGTTAATTCAATTTATGGTCACGGTACTAAAGCTCCAGGGAACTTTAAAAAAATAATTTTTGGTTCAGCAGCAGATCTTTATTTATTTGCAGGTGGAGTAATTTCTCTTTCGGATAATCGTTCAGAATTACCAGAATACGGTGGACATAAAATTTATTGGGATAGTAGGATGTGTAACTTCACCGGTGGTGGTTTGATTAAATACGTTGGTTATAATTCATCAAAAACTTTTGCAGGAATAATTCAAACCGGAAATGCACAATTTAAATCAGCAACTACTGCAGGAACCCCAACAATTGATATTGTAAGAACTTTAACAAATCAAAATTCAAGTTTAACAACTGCAATAGAATATACAGATTATGCCGGTGTAAAACAATTAAGATTAACAAATGCAACAACAAAAGCTGTTGCAACAATAGCGGTAACTTCTGGAGATTCTTTGAACAGTGAAGATAGTGTAGGGAATGTTTCAGGTTATACTTCACAAGGAAGAAGAGTAACTTACAATACAAATGGAACAAGAGTTGTAAGTTAAAAATAACTTGTCCGTTTGTGATGTGCTTTTGTGCACATCACAAACGGATTTTTTAAAATACCCATTCGACTTTGCATCTATGATATTTTGATAATGGTGAACGGGTATAAAATATTGGGGCAAATTGGGAAAAATTTTTGTAAGTAGAATTTTAGAGGTAAAAAGGAGTATAAATTAATCAAGGATTAAAGGGAGTAGGTTTTATGATGAAAAAAATATTGATTGGCTTTTTTGCAGCATCGTTGCTGTTCTGCGCAACTGGATATGCAAAAAAAGACTATAACGACAAAAATAAATCCAAAATTTCTAAAGAAGAACGAAGTGCAAAAAGAGAAGAAAAAAGAAGAAAGAGATTACAAAAACGACGCGAAAAACGTAATAAAAAAAAGGATGAGGGCGGTGTTTGGAGTAGACTTTTCAAAAAAGAACAAAAGCAAAAAAAGAAACAAGAAAAAGTTGGTTTAGCAGAATCAAAAGCTGCACAAAACCGTTACGACAAAGAAATGAAACAAGCCCGCAAGCTTGAAAAAAAAGCAAGATATGATCGCACGCGTCGTGAAAAAATCAGACTTGCCGATGCTCGTCGCCAAATGCGAGAATACGAACTTTCGGTTGCACATAAAAGAGATCGAGCAACGCGAGAAACCTTGATGGATTCTTGGGAGAATTACAGAAATAATGAAGTTGCCAAAGATTATTCTGAAGGCAAATATTCCGATCTTTACAGGCAACCTGCATGGCCTTTTTATATGCTCTACACAGAAGATGGCAACAAAGATTTATTTCAAGTAAATATTTCAACTAAATGTGCTACCGATTCTTACGATTCGGATGGTTCTTCTCGTGATGTTACGGCACTTACTTTTGGTGAAAGACCCATTCAATGGCAGGATTTGTTAGTTGCTTTGAGGTTGGATAAAAAAGGTATGTTGGCATCGCAACAGGCTGTAAGCTCTCCTGGCGCTACAACCTTTGCAAATGGAGTGCTTGTTTATAATGATGCGAATGCACGTGATTTAGAAAAAGTTGCATGGAGTTTGAGTAAATATTATTTAGCGGACAAAGATATTTTGTTTTTGGGTGAAATAAATCAGCTTAGTGCGTCATTTAATTTTTTTAGATACATAAAAGATAAAGATTTGGCGATAGGATTTGAAGTTCCGTTTGGATATAAATCACATAGGTTAAAATTAGATTCCAATATTAATTCTCATTTTACTTTAGAAAATAATGTTATGTTTGTTGAACGCCAGGTGGTACCGGTTGTTCCTCTTCTCGATATACAAGTTGTTCAGGCTACTCAGTCAGCTGCTACTTATGGAACCGCAATTAATGTTCTTGAAAAAACAATGATTCCGGAAACATTAAATTATTTACTTGCACCAAAAGGCTTAAGTTACTTGCCAAAAACAAGTATCACAGGTATCGGTGATGTTTCAACTTTTATGAATTATTACATCAGAACAAAATACTTGGAAAGATTTTTAGTTGGAACAAGGGTTACATGGCCAACGGCAAAAGATGCAAGTACTTCAAAAGTTTGGGCACCACAACTTGGATCAGGATTTACAAAACTTTCTGCCTACACTTCAATGCTCTTTAACCATCAAAGAAAATATTTTAATCCTCACATGTTTATCCAAGCTTCTTGGAACTTGCCAGGACATAAAAAAACTCGTGTGCCAAAAATAATTAGTTATGATGGTGTAAATCCTGCAGCTGGAGAAGTTGTTGGAGCTGATAAAATGGCTCATGGTGAAAGAGTTGAGTATGTTGCAAACAGAGCTTTCACCGAATACGACACCCAAATTC
>JBHPBZ010000046.1:0-5970 GCA_042576165.1 Candidatus Babelota bacterium
TTAATTTTTATTTATACGTATATAAGTTATTTTATTGACGATCAAAATTTAATTTGAAAAAAACTTCAAATGCAAAACTAAACAACCTAAAAATACTTATCATTCATAGTGAAAAAAAATTTGGTGGAGGAGAAGTCCATACTCTAGAACTATATAAAAACTTAGTTAAAAACAATATAAACATAAATATTCTGGTAGTAAAAAAATCAGTTCTAGAAACAAAACTTATTAAAGAACAATTACCCTACTATACATATAATCAATTTTCTATTTTTAAAAACTTGATACAACCTGGTTTATATTTTGCAATACTTAAAATTTGCAACCAAAATAATACAAATATAATTCACTGCAATATACACAGAGAAACATTACCTGCAAAAAAGGTTGCTCATAAATTAAAAATTCAAGTAATTTTAACTAGACATGTTACTGAAATACCTAAATTGAAATACCTAAAAAATTTAGATGGATTAATCGGCGTAAATCCAAACATTATTTCCAATATCAAAAAACAAAATTTAAACATAAAAAATTATATTTTTATTCCACCATTTTTTGATGAAAATAAATTCTTAAATTTTAAACAATCAACAAACAAGTATGATTTTTTTAAAACAAACTTTAATTTAAATATACAAAACATTCCTATAATATGTACTATAGCCAACATATTTAAGTCTAAAAATCATACTATTTTACTAAAGGCCGTATCAAACTTAATCCACAAAAAAAACAAACCTATTGAAGTTCTATTGGTTGGAGATGGGACCCAAAAATCAAAATTGAAATTTGAAACAAAAAAATTAAATATTGAAAAATATGTACACTTTTTGGGATTCACAAACAAAGTTACTGAAATATTATATCATTCTGATATTAAAATTTTACCTAGTAAAAAAGAAGCATTCGGCATAGTTCTTCTTGAAGCAGCGTTACTAAAAAAGCCTCTTATTTGTGCCACAAAAACTGGCGCCGCAAATCTAATAGTTTTTGATAAAAAAACAGGACTGTTATTTGAAAACAATAATTTGGATAGCCTAATTAAAAAAATAGAATCTCTTTTAAATAATACAGAGTTTTGCAAAAAATTAGGACAAAATGCATATGAACATACTTATAAAATCTTTTCTGTAAACAAAAACTTAAACAAAATTACAAGATTCTACAAAAAAATACTTACGGAAAAACTATGATTATTTTAACTTTATTATTCATTTTCTTTATGTAGAATATATTTGTTTTTCTCAACAAAACAAAATAATAAAAATTACACCTTTTTTTATTTTATTTTGTTGAATAAACCTATTTTGAACTAAAGCTCAGAAAGAAAATTTCTCGTTTTTATAAGAACATCTTTTACAGTAATTTTTTTAACCCAATCTGTTCTTTTTTTCGTATTAATAATACAGTTTTTTAATCCCAATGGCACCCACTCAGGATTTTTTTGTCTCATTAAAGATATAACAGGAATTTTTAAAGCTGAAGCCAAATGAACAATTGAAGTCTCAACAGAAATAACAAAGTCACATAAAGAAATTATAGAGGGTAACTGAAAAAAATTTACATCCGCTGTAAATAAAAAAATGTTTTGATTTTTTAAACCATTAAAATATTTTTTTAAATAATATTTCTGACTTGGCAAAACATTTATTATAAAAGTTGAATCATAAAACTCATCTAATTTTTTTAGTTCTTGAATTAATTCAATTGAATTATCAATTGACCAACAACGACGTTTGTTTTTGGCAGAAGTATTTATAAAAATTATTTTTTTATATTCTGATTTCTTCCTATTATAAATTCCCCATTTCAAAAATTTTAATTTTCCATAACACAACCATTTCCGAGGAAAATCAATAAATGGAAATATTTGTTTTTCTGAAATTTGTATTCCAAAACATTTTTTAAAACAATTTGCATATTGCTTACAAATATGAAGATCATTAGCAGGATTTAAATCCTGCCAAATAAATGACTTATTAATTTTTTTGAAATTACTATTTTGTATAAAATTAAACCAATTGGTTTTGGATTTAACACCAACAATAAAAGCCTTTGGTGAAATTAATTTTGCTAATTTTATAAAATTAAAACTCCTTAATGTCCCTAATGAAACAATAGTCGAATAATTCTCTTTTTTAACTTTATTTAAAAAGCTCTTTGTCTGCCCAAAAGATCCACTTTGTTTATAAACTTTGTTTATAAATGAACAAGATTCAATCCAATCATACAACAAATATTTTCCATCATTTCTTTTCCACCTCCTCCACAAAGACTTCCCTCGCTGTTCATCTACCCACAAATCAATTTTTAAAGATGGATACTCTTGATGAAAAGCCTTAAAGCAATTTTGCATATAAGTAAAATCACCCAATGCTAAATGGGTTAAAAATAAAATCTTATCTGATTCTTGTAATAATTTTTTTGGAACTAATGGATCTGACATATTTTTAAATAAAATCTATACAATATTTTGAACCTGTTCACGAATTTTTTCTAGTTCAACTTTAATATCAACAGCATTTGCACTTATATTATAACTAGAACACTTTGCCAAAATAGTATTAGATTCACGCAAAATCTCCTGTAAAATAAAATCAATTCGTTTTCCTTTTTCAGAAGACTTGTCTTTCATTACTTTTTTAACATTTTCTAGATGGCAGTTAAAACGAGTAATTTCTTCTTGAATATCAATTTTATTTAAAACTACATACATTTCGTCTAATTGCTGCTTGTTAGTTTCATCTCCCTTTTCAATTTGGGATAAAACTTTTTTAATCTTGTTTTTCTGCTTGGTCATAAGTTTTTTAAATAAAGTTTTAATTTCATTAATATTAGTCAAACATTTTACAAAACGTTTTTCCAAATCCTTTTGTAAAACTTTACCTTCCTGCTTTCTACTACTTAAAACTTGATCAATAACATTATCAATCTGTTTTAATAAATTATTTATAACTTTATCAGAAATATCTGTTTTTTTAGTAGCAAAAATATTTGGCAAACCTAATAAATCAGAAATATTTAAATCCCCTGAAACTTTAAATTTATTTTTTATTACTTTTATAGATTTTAGATATTCTTCAATAATATTTATAGAAGGTGCAATTTTATCTAAACTTCCAAATTCATCAACAAGTTTTACCACAAGATAAATTCTGCCTCTAACCAATTTTTCTTTTAGTTGCTTAATAATTTTTATCTCATGTGAACTTAAAAAGGAAGGAATTTTGCATACAGACTCAAAAAAACGAGAATTTATAGTCTTTATTTCAATTAAAAAAGAAACTTCTTTTTCTTTACTAATAGGCAAAACAATAGTCTTACTACCAAATCCAGTCATACTTAAAAACACAATTACTCCTAAAGAATTCTTATCAAATGCTATATACCTATAAATAACTTCCCTCTATGCAATATTTGCATAAACACTTTGAATATCATCCATATCTTCGAGAACTTCTAAAAAATTAAAAACTTTTTGCTCTCCATCTTTTTCTAATTCAACTGTATTTTTAGGAACCCATTCAATAGAAGTATCTTCTATTTTAAAACCAGATATTTCTGCTCCCTTTTTTACCTTATCCAAATCATGAATATCGCAAGAAATAAAGCCAATATCATCAATGATTTTTACATCCTCTACATCGTATTCAAGCATTTTTTCTAAAACAAAATCTTCAGTTAAATTATCACCAGTAATTTTTACAACACCCTTGTGTTCAAACATCCAAGAAACTGATCCAGAATCACCTAAAGTCCCACCCATTTTTGAAAAAATATGACGCAAATCAGAAACTGTTCTTTTTTTATTGTCACTTAAAGTCTCAACAATAATTGCAACTCCAGCAGGACCATATCCTTCGTAAATAGCCGATTCATAAGATACTCCAGCAAGCTCCCCTGTTCCTTTTTTTATCGCACGAACAATATTATCTTGAGGCATATTTGCAGCCTTAGCCTTATCAACAACCACCCTCAACCTTGCATTTGCTGCAAGATCACCACCACCTTCTCTAGCCGCAACTGTAATTTCTCTTATTAATTTTGTAAATACCTTACCTCTTTTAGCATCTTCTTTTGCTTTTTTATGTTTTATAGTAGACCATTTTGAATGTCCAGACATTATAAGTACTCCTTAACCTAAGATTTTCTAAATATTTCAAATCTATCAATAAAAAGTTTAAAGTTCAAAAACACTCTCCAACAAAATATCCAAGTAAAGAAATAACCAAAGTTGCCAACTCTTTTGGAATAGGCAAATAAATATTTTGAAACAATAAAAAGCTCATTCCACCTAAAACCATAGATAAAAAAGCAGCTTTTTTATTCAACTTTTTCTTAAAAAAGCAAAAGAAAACTGGCACAAATAAGCTACTAATAGAAAGACCATAACTTTGTACCAGCAGTCCTATTATATCATTACAAAAATATCCAACTAATAAAGCAAGTAACCCTACTATAAAGGTAATAATTTGCGATGCCCTTAGTTTATTTCTTACGCCCCAAAAATCTAAATTAAAATCTTGACAAATATTAGAACTAATTGCACAAAGCAAAGAATCCGAAGTTGAAGTAACAGCTGCCGCCAAAGCACAAACTACTAAACTAATAAACCAACCACTCGACAAATAATTTAAAAAAACAACAAGCGGATTTGCTCCAGACGGAATATTTAAGCCCAGCAATTTTGCTTTCATACCAAAATAAATAGGAACACAGGAAAATAGAACCATAAAAATACTTGCCAAAAGCGCTGATGATGCTGCAATATTTTTTGTTTTTGCCGCAAAAAAACGTTGTGCCAAATCTTGTTCAACAAATGCAAACATCATAGGATTAAAAACTATCGGGAAAAGTGCAAAAAAATCAGTTTTAATAGAAGAAAAAGGTTTTTGTATTCCAACAAGATTATTAATACTAAAAAAAGAAACCGGCTCCAATGATAAGCTATATAAAAAAACACCTCCAAAAATTATTAGTATAAAAATAATCTGAAAAAAATCAGTTACCGCAACTGCTCTTAATCCACCAATCATGGTATATATTATTATAAATAACCAAAATAAAATAAATGCAAAATTGTTATCAATCCCCAAACCTAAAAGTACTCCTCTAATACCAATAACTTGAGCTCCTAAAATTCCAAAGAGAGTAACAATCGATAAGAGTGATGCAATTTTTTTTAAAAAAACTGAACCATACTTTGTTTCAAATAACTGTGCAGTAGTTGAAACATTAAAAGACCGTAACTTGGGAGCAAACCCCAAACCAAGAAATAAAAATCCTAAAGCTATTCCCAAAGTATAAAAAACACCAAAATAACCAACTTGATAACTTTGCTCCGAAGATCCCAAAAGCATTCCTCCTCCAACTTGGGTTGCAATCAAAGTAAAAGTTAAATATCCAAGTCCAAGGTCTCTACCTGCTAAAAAGTAATCTTTTACATTTTTTATTCCACGCGAAACAAGCAAACCTACAATTAAATAAAAGAGTCCAAATCCAATAAAAAATAATATAAATAGCTGAGTATCCATTCAAACTCCACAGTTAAATTTATAGTTAAAATTGTTTGTTTTTTTGAAAAATATCTTTATGAAAAAAACGGATGATATGGATTATGCAAATATCTACATAATTTTAAATCTACGTTACAAAAAAGATTTTCAAAAGATTTTAAATTTTTTGCTAAATAAATAGGAGTTTTATTATTTTTATCTTTGATCTTTGAATCAGCTCCAAAGGACATCAGCAATTTAGCCAAATCAATATTTTCAGTTTTAACTGCTAAGTTCAATGGAGTCTGTTTACAGGCATTTTGTATATTCACATTAGCTCCAGAATACAAAAGATACTTAACTGCTCTAAAATTTTTTCCAATAACAGCAGTATGCAAAAGCGAATTTCCAAATTTATCCTTTGCATTTAAATCCAAACCAAATCCACTAAAAATAAGTATATCTTCACTTC
>JBHPBZ010000047.1:0-5300 GCA_042576165.1 Candidatus Babelota bacterium
GCAAAAACGGCTATTGAGGCTGCACTTACAGGACATTTGGTTTTTTTAAAGAAAGGGTTTGATAGATGGATTTTGGATATAATTTTCAATCCTTTATAGATTGGATTAAAGAATTTTGGAATAAGATTAATATAAAAGATTGGGCTGAAAGTGTTGGCGGCTCCTCTTCGGAAGCCGTTCAGGCTGCAATTTATTTCGGAGGAGGTTTTGCAATTGGATTTTTATTCAAAAAGTATTTTAAGTTTTTATTTGCAACTTTATTTATAGCAATTTTTTTGGTTTTACTTTTAGAGTATAACAAGGTTTTAGATATTGATTGGCAAGCTTTTAATGTTTTGGTTGGATTTGAGCCAACTGCGGATGTTGGAGTTATTTTAAACTTTGTTTTTAGTTGGATTAAATCTAATTTGTTAGTTTTTGTATCATCAGCGGTTGGTTTTTTAATTGGATATAAACTTGGATAAAAACTAGGAAAAATATGGGGGAGGGAAATAATAAAAAAGATTTATCTTACATATTACTAAGTCAAGAAGATAAAATAAAACAAAGAGTATCACAAGAACCAATTATTGAATTGGTAGATTTGGTTTTATATAACGCAATACAAATTGGTGCTTCAGATATTCATTTTGAGCCTGATTCTGATAAAATGCGATTAAGATATAGAATTGATGGTGTTTTACATAATCAAAAAAAAATAAATTTAAACCAATCTGATTTTGTTTTATCTAGATTGAAAATTTTATCCTTTCTAGATATTGCACAAAAACGTATTCCGCAAGATGGAAAATTTCGAGTATCTGTAAAAAATGATAATAATTCTAGAAAAATAATTGATTTACGAGTATCCACATTTCCTACAATTTATGGTGAAAAAATGGTTATTCGTATTTTAGATCAATCAAAAAATTTAGTTAAACTAAAATCTTTAGGTTTGAGTGATGATAACCTTGAAACACTAAGTAGTATTGTAAAGCGCCAGCAGGGCTTTTTTTTAGTTACTGGTCCTACTGGTTCTGGCAAAACAACAACATTGTATGCAATTCTTTCAATGCTAAATAAAACAGAAAAAAATATTGTAACTATGGAGGATCCTGTTGAGTACAATTTAGACGGAATAATTCAAAGTCATATAAATCCTAAAGCAGGTTTTACTTTTGAAAAAGGATTAAGATCAATTCTAAGACAAGATCCAGATATAATTATGGTTGGTGAAATTAGAGATAAGCAAACAGCAAAAACGGCTATTGAGGCTGCACTTACAGGACATTTGGTTTTTAGTACTCTTCATACAAATGATTCTGCGAGCGCTATCACAAGATTATTGGATATGGGTGTTGAACCTTTTTTAATAACAGCATCTCTTTCGGGTGTCTTGGCTCAACGATTAGTTCGTAAACTTTGTAATAAATGTAAAAAAGAAAGATTGGTTGATTCTTTTGAATATAAAAAAATTAAAGATTATAATTTACAAAAATTGTTTTCTGCCGTTGGATGCAAATATTGCTTTAATCTTGGTTATAAAGGGCGGACAGGCATTTTTGAACTTCTAGTTGTAGATGATATTATAAGAAATTTAATTTTAAGTGGAATTTCTGCAGAAGAAATTTGTTTAAAAGCTAAAGAGGGTGGATTAAAAACTCTAGAAGATGATGGAATTTTAAAGTTAAAAAATGGAGTAATTGGCCTTGAAGAGATTCTAACTACTATGAAATTTTAATTTTAGAACAATTTTTTTATATATTTTTCTTTAACTTTTGCTAACTTAACCGCTACGGCTTAATTTTCTATTTGTTATTTTTTTTAATTAAATGTCTTGCTTTATGCAACATTAAAGTGCTAATTTTATATTGAGAAGTAATTTAGTAAGATTATTTTGAAAAAAATGGGATATATTTAGGGTTATTAAAATGGGAGAGGGAAAGATATGGCAAAGAAAAACTTATCAGTGAGTTTAATGGTTTTGTTGGTTTTAGGATTTAATTTTGCTTTTGGTATGGAAGAACAACAAGTAGTACAAAGTACACAAACTTCACAAAGTTTATCCGATAGGGTATCAACATCAGCAAAAAATATACAAACAAAAGCGGGGGAATTGTCTAAAGCTGCGCAAGAAAAAGTAGGACAAGCCAAGACCGTTATGAAAGATGTGGGACAAAAGTTAGGTGAAGCTAAAGCTGCGACTACAGAATTTGTAGGTGAAGCCAAGGCTGTTGCTGGTGAATTACAATCGGCTTATGTCGAAGCTAAGCAGACCTATGAGCAGGTAAAAGAAACAGCAAAACCTGTTATTGAGGGCATTAAAGCTGGTGCTGATAAAATAAGAAGATTACTTAGAAAACAAACAGCAATATTGAGGGAGTATCCTATAAAAAACCCAGATTTGATGTTTGGTTCAGAAGTGGTTATTGTTCCTGTTAAGTGGTTGAAAAAAGGAATTGCAGGTCAATGTGTTTTACTTTCGACAAACGAAATGAATAATGAAGATAAACAAATTATAATGGTTCCTAAAAGTGAGACTGATTTAAAGGATAAAACTAAATTTTCTGATCAACTAAAGTGGATTTTAAAAAATCCCTTAGATTTAGAGAGTACGCAAATTATTACGTCTCAAACACCTGTCGTAATACAGCATAAAGTTAGTGGAAAGTGTTTAGCTGTTTATCCTGGTAAGAAATATAAAAATAGACCTGTTTTAATGACATTTGATCCTAATAATAAAAATATTCAGTGGCAAATTATAAGTATTACAAAAGTTAGCCCTAAAGTTATTGAAAATTCTTATCAAAAATGGTTTAAAAATCCAACATTAACATTTAATCCTTCTCCTGAGGTTTATAATATTAAAGAAGAAGATAATGTTGTTTTGGTAAACCTTGGACAACGAGAAAAATTTAAAAATTTTAGATTTTTTAGATTTCCTAAAAAAAGTCCGATAAGACCAAGACAACCCGGAGATTTTGCTAAGTTGCAAAGATATCCAGGCGATGAAGAAGAGTGTTTATTTTTAATTACTTTGCCTTCTACTTCGGTAAAAGTTCAGACAGAAACGAGACCTCTTCCTGCAATACCAGATCAGCCAGAAATGAGACCTCTTATTTCATCACCAGATCAAACGGTTGTTTCAGAAGAAGTTACGGTATCAGTTTCGCAATCTCCTATTGTTCAGGAAGAGCAGGCTCCACAGGTTCCTTCTAGACCTGTTCAGCTGCAACAACCAGTTGAACAAAAACCACCACAAGGATTGTTGCAACAAATACAACAAGGTAAGCAATTGCGACCAGTAGAGCAGCAAACTGTAAAGCCGCAAGAAAATATAAAATCTTCCCTAGAACAATCTATTATAGAAAGACGATCCCAGATTGTGCCTACAATAGAAGAGGAAGAAGAGTGGGAAGAAGAGTAAAATAAATACAACAGGTTAAATTGATTTTATAGGGTTACAAACAGATGAAGTTTGTAACCCTATAATTAATTTAACCTAAGAATTTTTTAAAAAAACCAGATATTCCTTTGCCGGAATTATTACTTTGATTACCAAGCTTTTTGCTATATTCCAATAGAGCTTCTTTTGTTTCAAGATTTAATTTTTTTGGTATATCACATTGAACAAGAATTGCTAAATTACCGCGGACAAAGCTGCCTGGAACAGAAAAACCTTTTCCAACGATTAAGACTTCTTTTCCAACGGGACAACCCTTTGGTATTTTTATTGTGTGTTTTGTTTCATCGATGTTTTGTATTTCAACTTGACATCCTAAAACTAGCTGTGGATAAGTAAGATTAAGATTTGTTACAAGATCATTTTCTCTTCTCCAGAATGTTTCATCTTCACGTACTTTAACTCGTATATACAAATCTCCTGATGAACCGCCAAAAATTCCAGCGTCACCTTTTTCTTTTACCCTTAACTCTGCTTCATTGTATATTCCTGTAGGAAGAGATAATGTAAGTTTTTCGCGTTTCTGGATTCTTGATTGCCCTCTGCATTCTGGGCATGGTGTTGATATTGAAAATCCTTCACCCTTACAGATTGTACATGGTTGTGAAAAGGAAAAAAATCCTTGTTTGAAATAAACCGATCCGCTTCCTTTGCACGAAGAACAGACGTTAGGCTTAGTTCCGGGTTTACAACCAGATGCATTACATTTTTGACATGGGATGTAATGATAAATTAGAATATCTTTTTTGCAACCTAAATATGATTCTTTTAAATTAATTTCTATTGATTGGGCTAAATCGTGTCCACGTTGAGGGGAAGGACCTGATTTGTGGGATTTTTTAGATCTTTCTCCTGCTCCACTAAAAAAGTCAGAAAAAATATCTCCGAAGTTAGAAAATATATCACTAAAATCACTGTATTGGTGATAATCTGATCCACCATGCATACCAGAATGTCCAAAGCGATCATAGCGTGTTCTTTTTTCTGTATTTGAAAGTACTTCGTAAGCTTCTGTTGCTTCTTTAAATTTATCTTCAGCTTCTTTATTATCAGGATTTTTATCTGGATGATATTTTAAAGCAAGTTTTCTATATGCTTTTTTTATTTCATTAGGAGTAGATGTTTTTGATATTCCTAATATTTCGTAATAATCTTTTTTTGCCATAAACTTAAATTCATCTTTTTAATTAATTTTGATTATTTTTTCACACAGAAGAACTAAAATAATTTGAGTTCTTACCTTTAGATTATAACTATAAAAAGCCTTTTTTTAAAGGACATGCAGAATATGGGATATTATTGTTAAATTTTAGTAAAATAAACAGATTTGGTGCCGAAGAGGGGATTTGAACCCCTACCTCCTTACGGAGACTAGACCCTGAATCTAGCGCGTCTGCCAATTTCGCCACTTCGGCAAGAAGAAGTTTTTTGTAAAATTGTAGAACTTAAGGAAGAATTGGTCAATTAATTTTTTGGTATTTAACGTGACTTTGATAATTAAAAAAGACTAAATAACTCTGCAAAAACATATTTGCCAATAGAAGGTTTGTTTTGATGAAAATAATATGCAGCAATAGCAGAAAAGGTGTTTGTTAAAAAGTTTTTCAAATGAGGTTTTTGAAATATCTTTTTCATATTGCTTGCAAAATTCATCAATATGATGGAAAAAAAATATTAGTTAATAACATAAAAGCTAATCTAATGATAAAGAATACTTATAAGCTAAAACTTTTTGTATATTTCCAACTTTCGCTTTTATATGAACTCGAATAGAACCTTCAATCTTTAGATGAACAAAATTATCTTCAATTTAAACTTTTACTTCTATCTCTTTATTCATAAAAAAACCCCTTGTCAT
>JBHPBZ010000048.1:0-5196 GCA_042576165.1 Candidatus Babelota bacterium
ATTATCCAATTTACTCTGAAGTTATGGAACATTGTACGATATTGAAAACACGAAAAGATTTTTATTTTGTCTTTATGAACAGGGCGTATCCTAAAAATATGAAAATTTTGGATGAAATAATTAGAAAGAGAGATCAGTTAGCAAGATTGATAGGATTTAATAGTTTTTCAGAATTAGATCTTGATAGTCAAATGGTAAAAAGTCCACAAAAAGCACGTGAATTTTTATTGAATCTTTCAGAAAAAACAATGAAAAAATCAGATAAGGAATTTGCAAAACTTAAGTCGGATTTACCTGGAGATATAAAATTAGATGAAAACGAAAAAATGTTTCCGTGGGACTATAAGTATGTAAAACAATTTTATAAAAAGAAAAATTTTAATATTGATGAAAGGGATGTTGCGCAGTACTTTCCGGTTGAAAATACTTTGAATCAGGTTTTTGATATATATCAACGATTTTTAGGCTTAGAGTTCAAACCTGTTGACGCAGAGGGCCTTTGGCATGAAGATGTAAAAGTTATTAGGGTTTATGATAAAGAGACAGGAGAAGATAGGGGAACTTTATTTTTGGATTTGTATCCAAGAGAAAATAAGTATTCACATGCTTGTATGGCAGAGATTGTTGCTACTACAAAAAGGAAAGATTTAAGAACAGGTAAAGAAATAGTTGTTCCTGCTGTAATTGTTGTTATTGCAAATTTTCCTAAAGCAACTGAAGATAGACCGGCTTTACTAAAATATGATGATGTACAAACTTTTTTTCATGAGTTTGGGCATGCGATGCATGGTTTTTTGGGACGAACTCAAATGGCATCTTTTTCTGGAACAAGTGTTAAGCGTGATTTTGTTGAAATGCCTTCTCAAATGTTTGAAGAATGGATGTGGAATAAAGATATTTTACGTAAAGTAAGTAAGCATTACAAAACAGGAGAATCTTTGCCTGATGATTTAATTGATAAAATGATTTCTTTAAAACTGTTTGATTCTGGTTTTTTTGTGACGCGACAAGTTTATTTATCACTCCTTGCTTTAGATTATTTTGGATCTGGAGCTAAAAAAGATACGAATAATATAAAAAGAGTTTTGTATAAAAAGTATATTAATCATATAAGGTTTGAGCCCGGAACGCATTTTCAGACATCTTTTGGGCACTTAATTGGTTATGGAGCAAAATATTATGGTTATATGTGGTCGAAAGTGTTTGCTTTAGACATGTTTAATGAAGTAAGAAAAGTTGGACTTTTGGATATTGAAATGGGAAGAAAATTAGAAAAAGATGTTTTAGGGAAGGGTGGAAGTATTGATCCTGAAATTTTATTAAGAAACTTTTTAGGTCGTGCTCCAAATCAAGAAGCATTTTTAAGGGAATACGGAATACATTAAAAAAGTTGTTTATTTGATTATAAGCATCCTGCTAAAAATAAAATAAACAAGAGTGCAGGGGTTATTAAAATTAAATAAACTTTCTTAGCTGTTATCATGTAAACCTCTACTTCTTTATGATTTATTGTTTAATTTAAAAGATACATTTTTATCAGAATAAAATTTGGCTAAATTAAAAGTCAATAAAATAAAAAAACCAGCTGTATCAACAGCTGGTTTTTGAAATTAAATTTATGAGTTATAAATTTATTCAGCATCCACGTCTATTGGGCCATCACCTTTGCTTTGTTGTTCAGGATTGGGATTTTTATTTGGAGCCTGTTTGGTTTTATCTTTATTTTCATTAGCTTGTTGTTCTTTATAAATTATTTCTGCTATTTTGTGAGATGCTTTCATTAAGTCATCATTTGCTTTTTGAAGAGTATCTATATCATTTGATTTATCTTTTAATGCTATTCTTGCTTCTTCTAGAGCTTTTTCCACCTTGTTTACTTCTGCGATAGGAAGTTTTTCTTTGTTATCTTTTATTGTTTTTTCAATCTGGATTATCATATTGTCTAATTGATTTCGTTTTTCTATAACTTCTTTGTTTTTCTTGTCTTCAGCTTCGTGTGTTTTGGCTTGTTTAACAAGGTTTTCTACTTCTTCTTTTGATAGCCCTGTAGAATTTGAAATTGTTATGTGTTGTTCTTTTCCTGTTCCTTTATCTTTTGCTGATACATTAACAATTCCATTTGCATCTATATCAAATGTAACTTCAATTTGTGGAATTCCTCTTGCTGCTGCAGGTATTCCATCTAAACGGAAGCGGCCGAGTGTTTTATTGTCTTTTGCAAATTCGCGTTCCCCTTGTACTATGTGAATATCAACCGTACTTTGATTATTTTCGGCAGTTGAGAAAACTTGTGATTTGCGTGTTGGGATTGTTGTATTTCTATCAATTAATCTTGTTGCAATTCCACCTAAAGTTTCAATTCCTAGTGAAAGTGGTGTTACATCTAATAGTAAAACATCTGTTACGTCACCAGATAAAACTCCTCCTTGAATTGCTGCGCCTAAAGAGACAACTTCATCAGGATTGACAGATTTATTGGGTTCTTTGCCAAAGAAGTCTTTTACCATTTGTTGTACTTTTGGAATTCGTATTGAACCTCCAACTAATATAACTTCGTTAATTTGGTTTGCTTGTAAATTGGCATCAGATAATGCTTTTTTACACGGTTCAAAAAGTTTTTGAAAAATATCTTCGCATAGGTTTTCAAATTTTGCTCTTGAAAGTTTTGTTACCAAGTGCTTTGGGCCTGTTGCATCTGCTGAGAGATAAGGTAGATTGATTTCTGTTTCTGTTGTTGCAGAGAGTTCAATTTTAGCTTTTTCTGCAGCTTCTCGTAGTCTTTGTAATGCCATTTTATCTTGTCGGAGATCTAGATTGTGTTCTTTTTTAAACTCTGCGGCTAAATAATCTATCAGTTTTATATCAATATTATCTCCACCTAATAATGTATCTCCATTTGTTGATTTTACTTCAACAACTCCATCTCCTACCTCTAGGATAGATATATCAAAAGTTCCGCCACCGAAATCGAAAACTGCAATTGTTTCGTTTGTTTTTTTATCTAGTCCATATGCTAGCGCCGCTGCGGTCGGTTCGTTTATAATTCTTTTTACGTCTAAACCTGCGATTATTCCAGCGTCTTTAGTAGCTTGTCTTTGTGCATCATTAAAGTATGCTGGAACGGTAATTACTGCTTCAGTAATTTTTTGACCACAGTATTCTTCAGCTGCTTGTTTTAGTTTTTGCAGAATTGCTGCAGAAATTTCTTGAGGGGAAAGTTTTTTGCTATCAGCTTGGATTACAATGGCACCGCTTTTTCCAGATGCTAATGTATAAGGGATGTTTTCGTGATCTTCTTTTTGTAGAGATTCATATTTTCGTCCAATATATCGCTTGGCCGAAAATATTGTGTTTGTTGGATTTGTTACAGCTTGTCGTTTTGCGGTTCCACCGACCAAGCGTTGTCCATCTTTTGTAAAAGCAACGATTGATGGAGTTGTATTTCCGCCTTCTTGATTAGGTATAACTTTGGTTGAACCGCCTTCCATGAATGATACTACGGAATTTGTTGTCCCTAAGTCGATTCCTATAATTTTTTTACTCATAATTTTGCTCCAAGTATTTAATTAAATATGTTTAAATTTATTTCAATTTTATTCTAAAAAGATGGTATTCAATAGGCATGAGGAGGCAGAGGAGAGAGCTCTGAATATCCTTCAAGCTATTTATATAATATTAGTTGCCTACTGTAGATTTGTCAAGTTCGGCTTGGAAATTTGAGTGACTTATACTAAAGTAATCTGCTTTCTGTGCTAAAAAGGCTAGAAACTAAATTATTTATAGGAAATAGCCTTTTTTTTGTCTTAAAAACAAGACTCTTCAGATAATGTTTTTTTATGTAAAAAAGACAAGGTGAGCTTTCTATGGTAATTTTCTTTTTTTTTAAAAAAGCGCTGAAGAGCACTCCGTCTGCCTTCGACCGCCTTTTTTGGTGGGCTAGATAGAAATAAAAATGGGCTAGAGAGCCTTTGCATGGAAGCTAAATTAAACGGGGCGGTCTGTGTTGACTACGTTCAAAAAATAAATTACCGGGCATATCCGGGCATATAGGGAAAATGGAGCAAAGAATATAGGGAAAATGGAGCAAAGAATATGATGATGGAGCAAAGAATATATGGATGAAGGAAAAGATGATGGAGCAAAGAATATATGGATGAAGGAAAAAAGGCTGTGGAGAAGAATTTTAAAAGCAAGATTCTTCAATCACTCAATCAACATCAGCAAAGAACTTTTTAAAGGTAATTTTTTAACACCATTCTTTGCTTTACAATTCGGTTTAAAAGATGCAGGATTTTTTAATCTTGCTAGCCATTTAGCAGAATCAATAAAGGCAATCACCAAATCAACTATTATTTTCTCGGGAAATGCTATGCTAGCAAGATTAAAAAATTCAACCCTAAAAGTGAAGCAGCGAGCATTCAAAACTATTTTTCAGAAAATCAATATTATCATCTTTCCTTTAATAATTTTTATAATTATCAATTATAGTCTTATAAGAAAAGTTCAACTAATAACCGCAGCTTCCCAAACAACCATAATAATGTCTCTTTTATTTTTATTAATCGCACTTATGGAATATTTTTTTACCGCTTATAATCAATTTTATATTATCGAAGAACAATCCCAACGTTTATTTTTATTCAAAATCTTAGAACTTGTTATGTATTACATTTTCATTGTCTCAACAAACTTTACAACCCCGATGACAACATTATTAGGAATAATAGTATTAAGGATATTGAGTCTTATTATAGTTGCAGGAAATGCATATTTCATCTGGAGAATTAAACCTAGCTTTTATATTTCATATAAGTTATTAATAACATCTACACTTGTATCAATAATCTTTTATTTCCTATTAAGATAAAGCACCGCTGACAAAGTAAGAAATCTGAAGAGAAAAAACTCATAACTAAATTAGTTAAAAAAACTATTATCAAAGTTTTTCGCCAGCTACTTCCCCTTTTTGGTTTTTTGATTTTCTAAAACATTAATTTTTATAAATGAATAATATTTTAGAAAAATATTTAATTAGAAAATTTATCAAAATGTACGTTTATTGGTTTTTAATTTTTATATGTAAAATGTACGTTTATTGGTTTTCTATTATTTTGAACAAAGCTAGATACATCCCCTTTTAGGTTTTAATTTAGTTTTTAAAAGGTAATCTAATGCATATTATCTATAAGGCAGGGA
>JBHPBZ010000049.1:0-5112 GCA_042576165.1 Candidatus Babelota bacterium
TTTTTTTAACCATTCCATATTTGTTTTTTCAAAAATAATAAAATGTTGATTTCCAGCATCAATAATATGTCCACAAAACTTTTTTCCTTCAATGTTAATACACTTTTCTTCTAAATAAATAGGTGAAACTATCTTTGTTGTTACATAAATGTCATTTTCAAATTTATCCAACTGACAATGAATTATTTTATTTCCCATTTTTACATCAAATTTTTTCTCAAACTTGTGAATACAGTAAAGATGCTTTACAACACAACGTAAACCATTAAGACAAATTTCTGCCCTAGTTCCATCTGAGTTAAAAATTAAAATTTCAGGCAATTTTGTTACTTTATCTTTTAGTAAAACCAGAATTCCATCTGATCCAATTCCAAAATGTCTTTGGCAAGTTTTTTCCACAAGATAAGACCAGCCTTTTTTAGCAAAGTTTTGATAAAAAAGGCTGGTCTCTTTTTCTAAAAAATCCAAAAGAATAAAATCATTACCTAAAGACTGGTACTTAAAAAAACAATACTCAAACATCTTTTAAACTATTTAAACCTCGATTTAAATAGTTTTTTCTGCAAGTTTTGAATCTTGCTGCAAATAACCAGAGTTGTAACTCAAACTATTATAAGCAAAAACTTTACTTAAATAAGACCGCCCCGAATCACCAAAAAGAACTACCACCACATCTGTCTTACTTAGTTTTTTGCAAAGATTTAAAGCAATATGCATTACAGCACCGCTACTGATTCCAACTAACAATCCCTTTTTTGCTAATATTCTTGTCATTTCAAATGCATCATCGTCACCAACAGGAATAATCTCATCTATAACACTTTTATCAAAAGTTTCGCTTATAACATCAATCCCAATACCCTCAGTATTATAAGCTTTAGGATTTTTACTTGAATAAGCAGAATCTTCGGCATCAACACCAATAACTTTTATTTCAGGATTCTTTTCTTTTAAAAATCTTCCTGCACCAGAAATTGTCCCACAACTTCCCGCACCAACAATAAGATGTGTAATTTTGCCTTCTGTTTGCTCCCAAATTTCTTTGCCTGTTGTCCGATAATGAGCCATTGGATTTAATTTATTAAAATACTGATTTGGCATAAATGATCCTGCAATTCTTGCGTGCAATTCTTCTGCCTTAGAATGATATCCTTCCGGATTAGATAAATCATCCTCAGTCGGACAAACATAAACTGTTGCTCCATAAGCACGCAATATATCGATTTTTTCTCTACTTGTTCTATCTGGAACAGTAATTATCACTTTATATCCCTTTACAGCACCTATCATCGCAAGAGCAATCCCTTGATTTCCCGAAGATGCTTCAATTATTGTCCCTCCCGGTTTTAATAAGCCCTCTTTTTCTGCATGTTCAACCATAAAAATAGCTGATCTATCTTTTAAACTTCCACCTGGATTTAAAAATTCAAGCTTTGCTAACAAAATTGGCTTTGTCCCCAAATCTAATTTTGCCATAGGAGTATTTCCAATTAATTCTAAAATATTTTTAATATTTTTCATTTTTGTTCCTAAAATATTAAGGAAGGTTATTTATTTTCTGTTAAAATAGAATGTAAGAGCAATTTTAGCACTAATAAATTTCGATTCAAATAAAATATAAACTTCTAGAAACTTTAGGAACTAATAAATGAAAAATATCATACGAACAAGATTTGCCCCATCACCTACAGGTTTTTTACATCTTGGAAATATAAGAGTTGCCTTAATTAATTATTTATTTGCCCATCAAAAAAAGGGGCAATTTATTTTACGCATAGAAGACACTGACCAAAAAAGAAATATCTCAGAAGCAATATATAAAATAATAAAAGATTTAGATTGGCTCAGCTTGAAACACGATGAAGGCCCCGAACTACGAGGAAAATATGGTCCATACTTACAATCAAAACGAACAAATCTTTATCAAACAAATCTAAATGATCTAATGGAAAACCAAAAAGTTTATCGTTGCTTTTGTACCACACAAGAATTAGATGAAAAAAGAAAACAACAATTAGCCTCAGGAAATCCACCACGATATGACCGCACATGCTTACAGCTTTCTGATGATAAAATAAAATCTAAAATCGCTGCAAAAATTCCATTTATCTGGAGATTTAAATTAAATCCAAAGCAAATCTTTGAAATAAAAGATATGGCACGGGGAACTGTGAAATTTGAAATGAAAAATTTTTCAGATTTTGCAATAACTCGCCATGATGGAAGTTTTACTTTTATGTTTGCAAACTTTGTTGATGATTGGTTAATGAAAATAACCCATGTAATCAGAGGAGAAGATCATTTATCAAATACTGCAATGCAAGCAGCTCTATTCAATAGCTTCGCAGTACCATTACCAATATTTTGGCATTTACCAATGCTTTGTAACGCTAACGGAAAAAAACTTTCCAAAAGAGATTTTGGATTTTCTTTAGAAGATTTAAGAAAAGATGGTTTTTTGTCTCAAGCAATTAGTAATTACTTAGCGATTATTGGAGGAACGTTTGAACAAGAAATTCAAAGCCTTGGAGAATTATCACAAAATTTTAATTTTGACAATATCCATTCAACAGGACCAATTAAATTTGACATTGAAAAATTAACTTGGATTAATCACAAATGGATCGAACGTATACCCAGCGAAAAGTTATCCGAACAAATAAAACCTTTTTTGCACCAACAAATACCAGAAAGCAAAAATATCGACGATAAAAAACTTTCATATATTTTAGAAAAGCTAAAAACCGATATTAAAACACTAAATAATATTGGATCTGTTTTAAATTTTTATTTCGAAGCTCCCAAAACAAACAAAGAATTTTTACAAGAGAAAATAGGTAAAGAAAAAACAACAATAATCTTAGAATTAATAAAAAACAATATAAAAGACTGTTCTAAACCAGATTTTTTCCTAAAAACCTTAAAAACCGAAGGAAAAGAACACGGATTAAAAGTAAAAGAAATCTTTGGACCAATTAGATACTTATTGATAGGAAAACTTCAAGGACCATCAATTCACGATTTGATGCAAATATTAGAAAATAGAGAAATTGAAAAACGATTAAATATATTAAGTTAACAAAAACGTGTTTTGAGAAAAAATAGCTTTAAATTCTAAAATTGAATTTAGTTAATTATAAAGTTCACATCAAATTAGAAAAATTCGTCTTTTGACATTAGTATTACAAAAACACTAATCGTTCTTGTACATCCCAGATACTTTGGAACAAGGAATAATGCTATAGCTTTAAATTTAACGAAACAGGAAGAATTAAATAATCCAGTTGAATTAAAAAGCTCTAAGCTTTTTTAAAAAGTTTACCCAACTTCTTCTTGTTCTAATCTATTTGGTAATTTTTGACATTTTAAAACATAGCCATTCTTTATAAGATAATCTATGACTTTTAAAAAATGATTTTCGCATTCTGGAGTTACAAAAAATTCCAGAATGCTTTTCTTTTTATCAAAAGATCTTTCAAAAACAATATTTTCTTCATTTCTAAAACAACCAACAACAAACCATGTTCTCGGCCGATCTGTTGTTACATGATAATATTGACAATACATAACTTTTCCCTAAATAAAAATTATAAGACCTGTTTTCATACGGACTTATAATTAAATCTTACATAGAACAAATGAAATTAAGAATATTACTTTTCAAAATTCAATTTACCAAATCATGAACAATACCAAAATAAATAAATTTTTAAATTTAGTAAAATTTCAAATTACATTCCAGGAGGTGGTAGCATCACCGTGGGAGCTGATATTTCACCCATTACCGGAGGAGTAGGCATAATCGCCGGTGGTGGAAGAGCCTCCAAAGCCGGAGTTACAAGTACTGGTGAAATTGAAACTTCATCCATCGTAGGAGGAACTGGTGGCGGAGCTGGCATTGCACTTAAATCAACAGGCGGCATTGGCATTGGTGCTGAAGGTAATGTAGATATCTCAGGTGATGGTATAGGCGGAGCCTCCCACATTGGCTTTGATAATGACACTGGTGGAATTGTTGGAGTTGCAGATGGAGGTGGAAGTTGCTCACCTTCTATAACTCCTACAGGAACTTCAAGATCTTCAGTAGGCGGTAGCCCCATCTGGAGAAATCCTTCCTCCTTTTTCTCTTTAATATCTTCTTCTACCAAACTCATAGATTCTATTGTTTTTTCTGTTGGCTTTTCTATGTTTAGATCTGTAAATAAATTCTTACTTAAAAAAGAATTTAATCCATTTTTGAATTTTTTTGCTTTTTTTTCAAACTCATCCTTACCTGTTTTTTCTGTTGATGCAAAAAAATCTATAGCCCCTCCATTTTTCCATAATTCTTGTAAATCTTTTATAATATTTCGGCCTATTGTTTCTGAATCTTCTAAATTCCTTTCAGACTTTTTTGAAAACAATTTTTTATAATAATTGATCTCTGCCCTATAAGCCTCCTCCTTCTCTCTCAATATATTTTTTAACAAGTCACTCTCTTCTTTTGGCGTAAAAGAATAAGATATAGTAGAAAAAACTAAACCTATGAAAAAACTCATAATAAAATTTTTTTTAAAAAATTTTCCATAAGATTTTATCGTAAACTTAAAATCTTTTAACCGCATGCCCAGAAATTACTACTTGCAATTTAATGATAACAAAAACAGTAGTATTCTTGTCAAGAAATAATCTATACATAAATAAGTGACTTTACGAGCAATTAATAAATAATTGAAAAAGTTAGAATAATACTATAAATTGAACTGTAATGTACAATTTTCTTCATTAATATTATCATAAAGTATCTATTTATGTGGAAGTATATCAACTTTGCAAAATATAATTTATAAATTCAGCATCGAAAGGATTTTTAATGCACGACGAAAATACATCAAAACATAATGTACTAAAAGAAAAAATCGGGATAAGATCTGCAGTCATAGTGGGTATTAATGCTATGGTTGGTGCAGGAATTGTCGCAATTCCCACAGTTTTGGCATCAAAAGTTGGTCCTGCGGGAATTATATCTTGTATTATTAGTACTATTGCAGTAATGTGCATTGGTGTATCATTAGGAAGAGCTGCAGAAATTTGTCCAGGAGATGGTTGGAATTATCTTTATACATCAAAATG
>JBHPBZ010000050.1:0-5078 GCA_042576165.1 Candidatus Babelota bacterium
CAATAAATAAAAACAAAATTGTAAAAATTGTTTAGATTCATAATTTCTTATGATTCTACCACTTTTGTAAAAGTTAAAATTTCCCATTTTTTTAATTTTGCATATTTTTTTAATTTAGATGTTGGATTTACAATAACAGGCTTCCCTACCTCATTTAAAAGAGGGATATCATTGTGGCTATTTGCATAAAAAATAGCATCTTTTAAAGAACCACCTAATTTATTCTCAATTAAATTTTTTATTTTTTTTAGCTTTTCTTGCCCCGAACAAGGCTCCCCTAATAATTTTCCGGTAACAACTCCATCTTTAAATTCCAATTCGGAAGAACAAATATAATCAAAAGAACAAATATTTATTAGATCGTCATATAATTCTTTAATGCCAGAATCAGAAATTATTGTTATAATACCATCTTCTTTGCATTGATCAAAATTATTTTTGGCAGCTTTTAAAACAAATTTTTTACAATCTTCTTGCCAAATTTTTGAACACCGTTTTTTAACATCCAATAATTTTGCACCTTTCATATAGCTCAAAAAAGACTCATATGCCTCTTTAGTATTTAATGTTCCCAAAGCATAAGACGCACCATATCTTATGAGCTTAAAATAATAAGACCAAGAAGTTTTTCCATGTTTTTTTTGATAAGAATACAATAATTCATATAAACTTTTTTTCCAAAAACTTTGACAGATATCAAAAATTGCATACTTAAATTTACTATTTTTTTTTATTTCTTTTTTGGGACTTCGATCAACAATACTATTTTCAATTAAACCATCATATTTAGTATTTTTGGTAATCATAGTACTGTTAATAAAAGAAATTGTAGAACTGTTTTTTTTTTCTAGATTTAAAACCTTATTAGATACAGAAAAACAACCCGCACTCAGGATAAATCCAAATATTAAATATAATATTTTTCTCATTAAAAAATTTACCTATTTAAGCAGTGCATCCCTAAAAAAATCTAATTCATCTATTACCTTACCAGCTCCAAGTACAACGCACAAAAGTGGATCATCTGCGACAGTTACAGGTAAACCCGTTTCTTTTGAAACTAAAATATCTAAATTTTTTAACAATGCCCCACCACCAGCCATCATAATTCCCCTATCAACAAGATCCGATGATAGTTCTGGAGGAGCATTTTCTAATGCAGAATGAATTGCATCTATTATTATAGAAATAGGCTCAGTCAGCGACTCAAAAACTTCTGAATCAGAAAGAACAATTGTCTTAGGAACACCTGTAATCAAATCACGTCCCTTAACTTTTTCTTTTGCAGATTCATCAGAAAGCATTGCTGTACCAATTTTTATTTTTATATCTTCTGCTGTCTTTTCACCAATAAGTAAATTATATTTTCTCTTAACATATTGAACAATTGCGCGATCCATTTCATCGCCACCAATTCTTACCGATTTACAATAAACAACATCTTTTAAAGATATAATAGCAACTTCAGTTGTTCCACCTCCAATATCAACAATCATATTCCCAGTAGGTTCCTCAACAGGCAATCCTGCTCCAATTGCAGCAGCCATAGGCTCCATAATTGTATAAATCTCTCTAGATCCAGCCTGTTTTGCAGAATCTTCAACTGCCCTTTTTTCAACTTGAGTTATTCCTGATGGAACACCAATAATCATTCTTGGACGAACCAACGTCTTCCTATTATTATGCACCTCAGAAATAAAATAACGAAGCATGCTTTCTGTTAACTCAAAATTTGCAATTACACCATCTCTCATTGGACGACAAGCCACTATACTCTCTGGAGTTTTACCAAGCATTTGCTTAGCTTTATTTCCAGCCGCCAATACTTCATTTGTTGAACGTTTTACCGCAACAACAGATGGTTGATCTAAAATAATTCCTTGATTTTTAACGTAAATAACAGTATTTGCAGTTCCCAAATCTATTGCCAAATCATTAGAAAAAAAACTAAATAACTTTGTTATTGGCCAAAATTTTATAGCCATGGAGTTCCTCTTTATTAAAAATGTAACTCAACTCCTACAGTAAGTTGATGTGTTTTACAAGAGCCATTTCCACTAAATTGATAATCAAAAGCAGCATAAACTGTAGGATCTAAAACCCAATGATTATTTGCTTGACGTGAATCATAAGCAAATTGCAATGTTATGTAATGCATACGCCATAAACTTAAACTTTTCTTTGCACAAATATTGTTATATATATCTTCTTCAGTTAATACTTGTCCACCAATATTATTACCTGCTTCTTGATTCAAATAACTTGCAACAGATTTATCCAACCGTTTATCATACCAATTATCTTGACTATGCCTTAGATAAGTATATCTAACATGAAAATTAACTCCATCAGTTAAGTTTTGAAGAGTAAAATATGGTGAAGCCTTAAAAAATTTTCCAGAATCATTTTTAACATCCGCAAATAAAGCGCTAAAAATAGCAGGTTCTTTATAAACTGGAATTCTCAATTTTCTTGTATGTGAAAACTGATGTGATACTCCAAGCATAAAACCAAATATCCAGTCCTGTTTTAGTACCAGTTCGGTAACAATGTCAAAATATAAAGCCCAACATCCATTTCCCATAAAAGAAACTGCCGATGAATACGCATTATCTGAATTAACTCCAGTTGGAGCAAGAAGTCCAACTTGCAAATTTAAATCAATATTTTTAAGTCTAACTTTGTGATCCCAATTGTGATTCCAACGCAAATGTAAATCTAAATCTCCAAAACCAGTTTTATTCCAATCCTCTCCATTAAAACCTAACTCCTTATGAACCAACCTTCTAATTCTATCCAATTGTGATAATTCACCATCTCTTAAATTTTGTAACTCATTTGAGGACTCTTTAGCCAAAAAGTTAAATCTTTCACAAGAATCAAGATGCATAAAGGGAATAAATGCTCCCACTTGAAATCCATTCCACTTTAAATCTTGCTCATAATTTAATAATATCCCACGCCCTTTTAATTTACCATCAACTTCAAATCTTATTGACTTGTCAATCCAATCGTTATCAATTCCTCGTTCAGTTGCAATAGGATTGACAAAATCTGCACCTTGAACTTTTTCTAAACTTGCAATAACATCTTTTAAATCATAAAATCCCCATAGCTCCGGAATCCCTGCATTTCCTCCACCACGCTTAAATGCAGTTGATGCTCTTGAGGTAAACAAAGAAAAAGTTAAATGTGACCTTTTTCTTAAAACATAATCCTCTGGCCTTTCCAAAAACGGGAAATACCTACTACAATTATGTGTTGAAAAAACAGAAAAATTCTGAATTAATGCAAGAACAGTTATTACGAAAATTTTTTTAACTTGTATGAAAAAAAAACTTCTCATTATCCACACCATTTCATTACATAAAACCTTTAAAATTACAAGGTTTGATATTACTTTAAATTCTATTTTCGTCAAGACACCTTAATCTAACGAAGCTAAACTGGAAAAAAATATCAATTACGATATCCTACTAGATGAATATTTACAATTTTAACTTCAAGAAATTAAAAGGGAAGAAAAAGTTAATAATTTATTACTTAGCAAGGTATCATGAATAAAAATTTATTAAAAACACAAAATAAAAATAAAAGTTTTTATTTCATTGCTAACTGGAAAATGCAATTAACTCTTAATGAAGAAAGTAATTTTGTAGATTTAAATCTACAAAATTTTAAAAAATTATCATCTAAAAAAAATATCCAAATAATATTATGCCCATCATTTTTAAATATTCGCTCATTATCTAAACTCTTTAAATCTACAAACATCAAAATCGGTGCCCAAAATTGTTCTTCCCATATCAAAGGCGCATATACCGGTCAAATTTCTGCACAAAGCCTATCTGATACATACTGTCAATATTGCATTATTGGCCACTCTGAATGTAGAAAAGAATATAAGGAATCAAACAATGAAATTTTCAAAAAATTTGAATCTTTAATTTCACAAAATATTTCTCCAATAATATGTATCGGTGAAAATTTGGAAGAAAATAAATCCGGTAGAACATTAGATATTTTAGAAAAACAACTAGTTGAAATATTCAAATATTTATTAAAACGAAATGAAAATAAAGTAAACAAAGTTAAAATACTAATAGCTTACGAACCTATTTGGGCAATAGGAACAGGTATCACTCCTACTATAAATAGTTTAAATAAAACATTCGCTTGGCTAAAACAACAAACAAAAAACATACCATTCATAAACTGGAAATTATTATATGGAGGTAGTGTAAATTCAAAAAATGTATTTGATTTAAAACAAATTAACAATTTAAGTGGATTCCTTATAGGTGGATCAAGTTTAGATTTCCAAGAATTTGAAAAAGTAGTAATATTATAAAAAAATAATTAATAATACAAAAGTAAAAAGAGGTCAAATATGATAATATTTCTTATGATTCTTTTTGTAATCTTGTGTTTTACTCTAGCTTTAGTCATTCTAATGCAACAAGGTAAAGGCGATATGGGCTTAGGTGGCTTGGGCGGCGGCGGTCAAATGCTATTTGGCGGCTCAGGAGGACAAGAATTCTTTGAAAAAATAACATGGGCAATGGGTGCACTTTTTATCTTCGGAGCTTTAGGTTTAAGTATATTAAAACATAAAGAATCAAATGTCTCCAGAGTAAAAACAACTAGAACTCAAGAACAACCCCACCACAAAACCCAAAAAACAAAATAAGCTTGGTTCGTATTTAAAAATTTTTAACCATTACAATTTTTAAGGATAAAGTAATGGTCCTAAGACTCATCGATTTTGTAGGAAAATTCTCTATTGACTACTGTCAGAGAATAGGAATTGTTGGTTTGTTTTTTTATCATTCCATAGTTACTCTTTTATCAACAAAACCTAAATTTAAAAAAATATTCTGCTGTCATTGCAGATCCAGCTCTACCTATAACCATTATTGCGGTTAATACGGGTCCAAACTCTCGAGCCATTGATATAAAAATTATTGGTCCAATAAATTTTTCTGCTCCAAATCGGTGAAGTCCTTCGTAGCTTTGTACTGCCAAAACAGCGCCAATAGTTATTCCTATTAATACAATAACACTTAAAGAACTAACTC
>JBHPBZ010000051.1:0-5036 GCA_042576165.1 Candidatus Babelota bacterium
TGAAAATCCATTATGTTATTTTATTTACAAATCAACTTATAAATATATAAAATATTTTTATATAGTCTAAGAAAAGTAATTTAATTGAATTAAACAAAATAAAAAAGTTCAAGGAAAAAACATGGAAAATAGAACAAAAAAAGGTAATCTCTTTGTTCTTTCGGGACCATCTGGAGTTGGCAAAACAACTCTTACAATTGAAACAATTAAAAGAATACATGATGATTTTGATTTATCAAAAGTTATAACATATACAACAAGACCAAAAAGAAAAAATGAAATTAACGGAAAAGACTATTATTTTTTATCACACAAAGAATTTGAAGAAAAAATCAAATCCGATTTTTTCTTAGAAACAACAAGATACGATAATCATCTATATGGATCTCCAATATCAATATTACAGGATTTAAATATTGGAAAATCTTTTGCGATTATAACTGATCTCGATGGGGTAAAAAATATAGCACATTTACACAATGCTGCCGTTTTAGTATGGATTTCTCCTCCAAATATTAACGATTTAAGGAAAAGAATTATAGGAAGAGGCATCCATACGGAGAAAAAAATTGAAAATAGATTAAAACTAGCAGAAAAGGAAATCGAACAAGCCCATCAGAAAACACGTATTTTTAAATATTTTGTAGTAAATGAAAATTTTGAACAAACTGTTAATGAATTGATTGTTCTTATAAAAGATGAGCTTAATAAATAAACAAGATTAAATTAAATTAAAGACTTTGCTTTTTTCGGCAAGGATTTTTTTATCTCTTTTCTATAAAAAATATGAAGCCCTAACATTACAAAAGCTAAAGATACAAAATAATGCCAAGTTATTTGTTCTCCCAGAAAAAACCATCCATAAAATGCTCCAAAAATTGGACACAAAAAACCAGCACTCATTACAAAAGTTATAGAATATTTTTGTAATAACCATGCGTAATAATTATAAACAACTACATTTGCAACAAAAATTAATACCAGTGTCCAAAATAAAAATGGTCCGAAATCAAATATTGGAGAAACAGTTACTCCTTCAAAGAAAAGAGATGTAATTAAACTCAATACACCACCTATAAACATTGCAATCCCGTTAATAATCAAAAGAGAATATCCCTTGCCCATAAGATCTTTTACAATAAACCATGCATAAGCAGCACTTAAAACAGCTCCAAATAAAATTATTTCTGGAGCTGAAACACTAAAAAATTGCATTCCTGCTTCTCTTATATCTGTTTGAGTAAGCAAGACTGGAATTAAACCCAAAATACCTATAAACATGCCTATAAATTTTTGTAATGCCAATTTTTCTGAAAGTAAAAAGTAAGATAAAATTGCAGCAATAAATGGTGTTGATGAATATATTAAATTTGTTTTAGAAGAACTAACATATTGAAGCGCCCAAAATTCAGGAATAAATGCAAAATAAATATGAAAAAGTGAAACTTTTAAAAAAAGCCAATAATCTTTTTTTGATACAAAAAATTTATCCTTTTTAAAAAGTAATAAATAACCTAAAAGAATCATTCCTGCAATTATCATTCTAAAACCAATTAAAAAAAATGGTTTTGCATAAGCAAGTGCAGTTTTTGCAATAACAAATGTTGAAGCAAGTATGGCATAAAGCAAGACAACTAAAATCACAACTTTCCCTTCTATTTTTTAACTATTTCTTGTTACAGTAAAGAAAGTAAAATATAAATGAAATTAAAACAAGAGGAAAATGAAGAAAAAAATAAATATTAAACTTGGTTAGATTGAGGCAAGAAACTAGATTTAAACAAAAATAAGAAACTAAAAACAGTATTCCACTAAGTAAAATACTTAATAAAAGATTACTTTTTCTTTTTCCAAAAATTACAATTCCCCACAAGGCTAAAAATGGGAACATAAATTGCCAAACAACTTGAGCGATTCTTTTATAATACTCAATATAAAAATTAGTTTTTATATTTTTGAAATCTCTTAGTTGAAGTAAGGTCAAAAATTTGGGTTGACTAAGTACGCTATTTTCATCTTCTTTTTTACAATTAAGAAGTGAATTTAAGTCGATTTTACAGTCTTCAAAAGTAGTATTGTACTGGCTACTCTTATCAAGAGTAGTCAGGGTTCCTTTAATTAAAAATAGATTATTTTCAAATAAATATCCTTTTTGTGCATTAGCAAAATATTGATTTCCATTCCTTTGATTGAAAATCAATAATATTTTTTCAAATAAAACTTTTTTTTCAAATAAAAAGCGTTTTTTAAAAAAAAAGTTTAATTCTGAATTTATAGCATAAAATCTATTTGGTTCTATTTTATAAAATTGCTCTTTTGCAATGTCTAAAATTAATTTTTTACCTTTTTGATAGCTTGTAGGAGCCCAAAGAAATACTAAGGGGACATAGAACGTTAAAATTAAAAGCGAAAAAATTAAAACCGCCTTATGCAATGCCTTTCTTGCAGGCAAAAGAAAATAAATCAATATAGCATCATCTTCTACAAAAAGATTTCCAACGGTTGTTTGAATGGACAAGCAACTAGCTAAAGGAATAGTAAGTTGTGCCATTAGTGGAAACATCAAAAAAAAAAGCCTAGGTGTTATTAATATTCCACCAAGGACCTGTAAGCGAACAAAAAAATCGCTTACCCCAAAAATAAAAACAAGAGAAAAGAAAAAAATAAAAAAATAGTTAAAAAATTTACGTAAAAAATGTATTTCCAGCATTGATCAAGCACAACCATGTAGCTCTTTATCAACAATACAAATTCTTTCTATTTTTATTGCCTTACCGGTTGATGTATCAACTTCTACAAATATCCCATTCAACGTAAACGGTGGATTTGTTTCAACAGAAAAACGAGATGGCATTTGAGTTAAAAATCTTTTTAATACAGCATCAATTTTAATTCCAATAGCAGAATAAGAAGAACCACAAAAACCAATATCACTAATAAATGCGGTTCCATTTGGTAATATTTTTTCATCAGCAGTTTGAACATGTGTATGTGTACCAAAAACACCCGAAACTTGTCCATCTAAAAAGCTAGCCAAAACTATTTTTTCTGATGTTGCTTCTGCATGAAAATCAACAAAAATAATATTTGTTCTTGTTTTTAAAAAAGTTAAAATTGATTCGGCTGCCTTAAATGGACAATCCAAATTTTCTCTCATAAAAATCCGTCCCTGAAGATTGATAACTCCAATTGTAAATCCATTAATTTCAAATAAAGAATAACCCTTACCAGGGCAGGAAGACGGATAATTTGCTGGACGAATAAGATCTGTATGTTCATCAAGATATAAATAGATTTCTTTATTTTGCCAAATATGATTTCCGGAAGTTACAACATTTACATCACAATGCCTAAAAAATTCCATAATTTTAGAGCTGATTCCCTTTCCATTTTTAGCAGAATTTTCTCCATTAACAGCAATCATATCAGCTTTAAACTTTTTTTTTAATTTAATTGCCCATTTTTGAAAAACAGCTTGACCAGAAATTCCTACTACATCGCCAAAAAATAAAATTTTCAAAGCTTTTGACATAATATTTTCCATATTTTAAATAAATAACTATTTTGCATATTCAATAATTCTTTTTTCTCTAATGACATTAACTTTAATTTGTCCAGGAAAATTCACTTCCCGTTCTATTTTTTTAGCAAGATCACGCGCTAACATAGCAGCTTTTTTGTCATCTAAAGAACACTCATCAACTATTACCCTTATTTCTCTTCCAGCTTGCAATGCGTATGCTTTTTTTACTCCATCAAACTCGTGTGAAATATCTTCTAATTGTTCTAAGCGTTTAATATACGTTGCAAGAGTTTCTCTTCGTGCCCCAGGTCTTGAAGCAGAAATAGCATCTGCAATATGTGTAATTAGACCATATATACTTTTTGCTGGAACTTCTTCGTGATGAGATGCAATAGCACCTACAACTATAGGATCTTCACCATATTTCTTAGCTAAATCGCTACCAACAGTAGCATGAGGTCCTTCAACTTCTGCCGAAACTGCTTTACCTATATCGTGAAGTAAGCCACACCTAGCAGCTAAATCGGCATTAACTCCTAACTCTGCAGCAATCATCCTAGCAAAATATGAAACTTCTTTACTGTGTACTAAATTATTTTGCGTATAACTTGTTCTAAAGTGTAATTTTCCTAATAGTTTTACAATTTCAGGATGAACACCTCTAAAACCAAATTCTATAATAGTCTGTCGCCCAATTTCTTCTATAGTGCTATCTAATTCTTCTTCACATTTTTTTACAATTTCTTCAATTCTTGTTGGATTAATTCTTCCATCCTGAATCAATTGATTTAAAGCACGTTTAGCAATTTCTCGCCTTATTGGATTAAAACCAGAAATTGTTATAATTTCTGGGGTATCTCCAATAACAAACTCCATTCCCGTTGCCATTTCTAATGCTTTTATATTTCTACCTTCTTTACCAATTATTCGACCTTTCATTTCCTCGTTTGGTAAATGAATTATACTTGAAGAATGAAGTGTAACCTGTTCCGATAAAAATCGTTGCATTGTTCCAACGATTATGTCTATAGATTTTTCTTTAGCTGTAATTTTTGCTTCTTCTTCTATTTTTGCAAACCATTTTTGATTATCAAGTTTTACTTCTTTCTCCATAGACTCTAATAAAATTCTTTTAGCTTCATCACGTTTTATTCCACTAAGTTGTTCTAACTTTGAAACAAGCTCTGAATAAAGTTTTTTAATTTTTGTTTCATCTACTGTCAAAACATCCAAACGTCTAGATAAATCACGTTCTTTATGTTGTAATTGTTTGCGATGATCATCTAATAAGATCTCTTTATGTTCAAGATAATCCTCTTTTTTTTGCATCTTATGTTGATATCTCTGTTGATCTATTTTGTCTTTTTTAACTTCTAATTCAAATTCACTACGTTTCTTATGTAATTCATTTTTTAAATTATATATTGTTTCTCTTTTTTCCTTTTCAGTTTCAGCTTTTGCTTTTTTTACTCCATCAAACTCGTGTGAAATATCTTCTAATTGTTCTAAGCGT
>JBHPBZ010000052.1:0-4968 GCA_042576165.1 Candidatus Babelota bacterium
CCAATCAAGAACATAAAAAAAATATAGTTTTTACTAATCAATCAATTCGTGCTCTAAGAAACCATGATTGGCAAGGAAATATAACAGAATTAAAGACAATGATAAATAAAATAGTCAATTCAACCTTGTCAGAAAATCATGTTATATCGGTAGATATTTTATCTGATTTTTTCTATGAAAAAAACATTCAAATAATTGAAGAACAATCATTTTTAAGATTTAAATCGTTAAAAGAAGCAACCCATGAATTTGAAAAAAAATTTTTAATACACTTACTTAAAAAAAACAGATACGATATCAGTCAGGTGTCTAATCGACTAGACTTAACTACATCACAATTACGTGATAAAATATTAAAGTTTAATATAGAAATTAGTAATTAAATGAAATTAAAGTGGGGATTTTATGCTACAGCAAACCTCTGAAGACATTATAGAAAATATCAAAGAGTTTGGTCTTGAATGGCAATCACTCAAACTTGAAATTAAAAAATGTATAGTAGGACAAGACTATATCATTGATCGTATTTTTATTGGACTTTTGTGTAACGGCCACATATTACTTGAAGGAGTTCCCGGACTTGCAAAAACAACTTTAATAAAATCAGTAGCTCAAGCTCTTGGTGTAAAATTTAGCAGAATTCAATTTACACCAGACTTATTACCTGCAGATTTAATTGGAACACTAATTTACAACCCAAAAAATCATGTGTTTGAAACTAAAAAAGGTCCAATATTTGCAAACTTGGTCTTAGCAGATGAAATCAACCGAGCACCAGCCAAAGTTCAATCAGCACTCTTACAGGCAATGCAAGAATATCTTGTAACAATAGGTGAAACTACCTATAACTTAGATAAACCTTTTTTAGTATTGGCAACACAAAATCCAATAGAACAAGAGGGAACTTATCGTTTACCTGAAGCTCAAGTTGATAGATTTTTATTCAAATTATTAGTGACTTATCCAAAATATAGCGAAGAAAAAGAGATTATTACTAAAGTATTTGATCCCAAAAAAATCAATACCATAATGGAAAAACAAACAATATCACAAAGCCAAAATTTAATTAACGATATATACATAGATGACAAAGTAATTGAATATATATTAAATATTGTTTTTTCAACAAGATTTCCACAGGAAAACAAAGATCTTGAAGATATCAAAAATCTAATTGAATATGGAGCTTCTCCAAGAGCAACTCTAGCATTAACCCAGGCATCTAAAGCACATGCCTTTTTAAAAAAGAGACATTTTGTAATCCCCGATGATGTAAAAGCTGTAATGCCAGACATTTTAAGACATAGAATACTTTTAACATACCAGGCAGAAGCAGAAAATATAACTAGCGATCAAATTATACAAAAAATTTTAAGAACTATACCTTCCCCTTGATACTTAGTTAAAATATATATATCAGAAATTTTATTGACATTACAAACAATAAAAAATTATCTTTAATGTTTGTAAAAAGGCGTTTTTATTATGAAGCTACCTTTATGGATTTTAAACAGTTCATTACTCGTAATTTTTACTGTTGCATTGTTTTTTAATTTTATTTTAAAACAAAATCCTCCCGTGCTACGCATAAAAAAACCATTGGTTGAGCAAGATAAAAAAAGGGGAGAAATACTTATAAATTTAGAAAGAATTTATAAGCAAGATATATTTGACACTTTTATAGAAACAGACATAAGAGCAACTCCTAAAAATTTAATAACCCCTATTCCACAACCCAAACAACCAATTTTCATGCCACCAACACTTCCTAAAAAACCCCAATTTATTCAACCCTTAGCTATTTCTTTAAGAGGAATTATTGCGTCTTCTAACGAAAATAGAAGTGTAGCTATGATTGCTGACGAAACAAATAAAGAAAAAGTATATCACTTAGGAAATACCATAAAAGATGGCCAGATTTTAAAAATAGATAAAGACCAGATTGTAATTTTAAGAGCAAATGGACAACAAGAAAATTATTTATTGAGAAAAAAAGAAGAATTACCAGGCAAAAAATCTGAAGAAAAATGGAAATATATTATAAAAAAAATAGATGAACAAAATTATGAAGTCGATCCAAAAGAATTTTGTAATCAAATAACATCTCTTGCCAATTTTATGGAACTACTTTCTTTAAAAACTGCTTATAAAAAAAACAAATCTATAGGACTAAAAATAGGAAAAATAGAACAACCCGAAATTGGCGATTCTATTGGAATAAAACAAAATGATATATTAATATCAATTAATAATTTAACTACATCAGATATAAAAAATAGAATAAAAATCTATGACGAAATAACTCAACTTAAAAAGGGTGATAAAATAAATGTTACACTAAGAAGAAACAATATCAATACTACTATAAATTATAAATTGGTAAAAATAGGTAAACCATCTAAAAAAGCTTTTATTGAACCAGCAACTCAAGAGGGACAACCACCACAGTTTAAATCAAGTGAACAACAAAAGCGTGAACGAAAAATACGAGAATTTGAAAAAATACATAAACAACCCAAACAATCCGAAATGATGTCTACAATTAGACAAAGACTTCTAAGGAATATGAAAACACGCCTAAAAAATAGAAGGGTTCGGTAGCAAGACAAAAAAATAGGTACCAATTATGAAAAGCATTATAAAAAATATTTTTTTTATAAACATTATGTGTTCGTTAATATTTTTTGCTATTAATCCATCAGAAAATATTAGTCTTACTGATGCTATCAGCAAAATAAAAAATAAAACTTTAGATAAACAACAAGCAAAAAATATGAGTCTTACTAATGGTATTAGCAAAATAAAATACAACGCTACTTTAGAAAATAAACAAAAGGCTCAAAGTATTAAAAAACAAGATAAAAAGATACCTATAGCAATAAAAAATGCAGAATCCCAAAATATTGATGATAACCATAAAAATCATTCTATTTCTACAAAGAAATCCCACAATATTACTAGTGAAAATCAAGAAATAAAAAATGATATTTATTTAAATTTTGAAAATACAGAACTTTCTAATTTCATAAACTACATGGCAGAACTAAAAAAAATAAATCTAATGCCACATAAAACTATCCAGGGAATCAAAATATCACTAAACATCAGAGAACCTTTAAATGTTGATGGTGCATGGAATGTGTTTTTAACAGTTATCGAAATGGCTGGATTTAGCATAATAAAAAGAGCCGAAGTTTACACTATAATTCCCAAAGCAAATAAACGAACCCAACCATTACCTGCATATATAAACGTTCCATTAGAAAATCTACCTAATAGCGACATAAATATTCGTTATGTAACATTTTTAGAAAATATTAGCGTTAATAATGTACAAGGTATTTTAAAGAACATGTTAAGTCCAGAACACCTACTCATTCCATATCCTGAAGTTAATGGGCTAATAATTACCGATAAATCTTACAATATTAAAGCAGCTATGAAAGTTATTTTGGAATTAGATCAAACGGGTCTAAAAGAAGCTGTTGTTGTTATGCGACTTAAAAGGGCAAATTCTACTGATGTTAAAACTCTTTTTCAACCTAAAGAATCTCAAGATCCATTAGCTCGCTTATTGGGCAAACAAGCAGAAAGCAATCTAAAATATTTTTCTGCAACTACAAAAATAATCGACGAACCCAGAACAAACTCTTTAATACTTCTTGGAAACAAAAAATCAATTGAAAAAATAGAAGAATTCATTGTAAATAATATTGATACAGACTTAAAAGGAGTACAATCCCCTTTACATATTTATGAATTACAAAATATAGATGCTGGACAAGCAAAAGAAATTTTAGAACAAGTAACGGAATCTCCCGAACTACAACAAGCAAGTAAATATGGAGCGGTAAGAGGTGGTGTAAAATATTTTAAAGCAATGAAATTTGGGATAGATAAAGATGGCAATCGCTTAATCGTATCTTCAACGGACAACGAAGATTGGAAACTACTTAAAAAAACAATTGAAGACCTTGATAAACCACAACCTCAAGTTGCACTCGAAACATTAATAGTTAGTGTAAATATAACAGACGGAAAAGAACTTGGAGGATCAATCCGAAATAAAAATGAAGGTCAAATAGGAAAAGGTGTTAATTTTCAGTCTCCAACTAATAACGGAACTATACAAAAGGGAACCAGCGCGCCTTATGAAAACAGCTTACTTGGAAATATGATAGCTGGGTTAACCAAAGAATTGGGTTCAAGTATTTTAACTTTTGGAAGAGGCACAAATATTTGGGGAGTATTTAAAGCACTAAAAACTAATTCCAATACTAGCATACTTTCTCAACCTTTTTTTACTGTTATCAATAAATCAACGGCTAATATAAATATTGGTAGTACAAACAGATATCAATCTCAAACAGCAACAGGTGGTCTTGCAGGATATGACTACGCATCTGCTAAAACTGATGTTAAAATAACACCACAAATAAATCTCGATGGAATAATAAGATTAACTATAGAAACAATTTTTAGTGAATTTACAGATGCCTCTAAGGGAAATAAGGATGAAAAAACTTTAAAAACAGATGTTTCCGTCGCCGATGGCCAGGTTTTAGTATTAGGAGGATTTATAAAAACAAAAGTTACAGAAGATGCATACCGAACACCAATACTTGGAACTATTCCAATATTGGGCTGGATGTTTAAAAATAAAAAAAGAACAATTTCAAAAGACTATATTTTTATTTTTATTTCTCCAACAATAATCAGGCCACGATCTGTCCCAGGAATAAATTTATATACAAAAATGAAACTTCATGATGCTACAGAATACGTAGAAAATTCTGTTCAAACAAAAAAAATAAACGATCCTATTCACAACTGGTTTTTTAATCCCGAAAAAGAAAATTATTCACACAAGGTAGTTGATTTTGCAAATGCTAGATACCAACCAACAACGGTTGATATAAAAAATGATCCTTACTATAGAGTGCATCTTGAAAGCAAAGAATTAGAAGA
>JBHPBZ010000053.1:0-4642 GCA_042576165.1 Candidatus Babelota bacterium
GAATAGTGGTAATACGGAAAGCCCAGCCAGGATTTGCTACTAAGCCAAACTGAGACTGACTCTCTATAAAAACAGAAAGTCCAAATCCCTGAACCAAACTTAATCCTAAAGTTAAATACCTTGTATATTGATTTATAATCTTTCTACCATACTCACCCTCTTTAGATAATTGCTCCAAAGATGGTAACATAACAGTTAAAAGCTGCATCATAATAGACGCATTAATGTAGGGAATCATTCCTAATGCAAATATCGCAAATTTTTTTAATGCACCACCAGAAAAAAGGTCCAGATAAGATATCAATCCTCCTGCCATACCGGAATTGAATAAATTACTCAAGGCGTCTGTATTTATTCCAGGAATAGGAATATGCGCTCCAAATCTATAAACAGCCAAAACTCCCAACGTAAAAAATAACTTACGCCTAAGCTCTGGTACAAAAAAAATATTTTTAAAATTTTGAAGTAAAACTACCACCTCACAACTCCTTAGTTAACTTTATTTTTCCTCCGAAATTCTTTATTGCCTCAACCGCCGTTTTGCTAAAAGCATCAGCTACTACATCTAATTTTTTTGTTAATTTACCTTTGCCTAAAATTTTAATCATGATCTTCTTTTTACCCTTAACAATCCCTCTTTTTCTCAAAGCAGTTTCGTCAACCTTGTCCTCAGCAGAAAAGAAAGTTTCTAAATCACTTAGGTTTATAATTTTAAATTCTTTTTTAAAAGGATTATTAAAACCTCTTTTTGGAAGTCTTCGAGATAAAGGCATCTGTCCACCTTCAAACGACGCTTTTATTTTTGACTTTCCACCACTCCTTGCCTTTTGTCCTTTATGGCCCCTTCCTGATGTCCCTCCAAGATCTCCACCTCTTCCGATTCTCTTTCTCTTTCTAGAAATAGATTCCAAATTATTAAGCTGCAACATTTTGTTCCTCACCAACTTCTTTTCCAACAATCTCATTCACAGTCTTACCTCTTAATCGAGCCAATTCTTTTGCCGATCTCAATTTACTTAAAGCATTTATTGTGGCTTTAACAACATTTTGAGAATTATCAGAACCTAGAGATTTGGCAAGAATATCTCTTACCCCAATAGCTTCCATAACTGCCCTTACAGCTCCACCGGCAATAACACCAGTACCCTTAGCAGCAGAACGGATTAAAACAGAGCTTGCCCCATGTCGACCAGAAACGGTGAATGGAATAGTTGTTTTATATAATGGAACAGTAAACATAGTTTTTCTTGCTTTTTTCAAAGCCTTAGAAATAGCAGTCGAAACTTCTCTACTTTTTCCTAAAGCAACACCAACTCTTCCCTTTTTATCTCCAACTACAACTAACGCAGAAAAAGCAAACCTTCTTCCACCTTTAATAACTTTTGCAACCCTACGAACATTTAAAACAGTCTCAGAATAGTCTTCAACCGCAGCATCTCTTTTATTCTTATATTCCGCCATATTATCTTTCCAAAATCATAAAAGCCAATTTTTTTAACTTTTTATATCTGTAAACCACTTTCTCTCAAACCGTCAACCAAAGCTTTAACTCTTCCATGATAAAGATAGTTTCCTCGGTCAAAAAAAGCTTCTCCAATAGATTTCTCAACAGCCATTTTACCTAAGTTTAAACCAACCACACGGGCAATAGCTTTTTTGTCCATTGATTCTGCTGTTTTATCCAAATTAAGTGAGGAATAACTCAGAAGAACTTTTTGAGCCAAATCATCTATAATTTGTACATATATATTTTTCAAACTTCTAAAAACACAAACTCGAGGCTTTTCCCCTCTGCTTAACTGTTTTCCTCTAACTCTATTTTCTCTTCGCGTTTTCCTTAAATGAATTTTCTTCTGATTTTTTTTACGCAAACTCACTGATATTCCCTTCTAAATTCCAACAATCTAAAATCAACCAGCAGATTTTGTTTTTCCAGCTTTACGAATAACAACATCTCCCTCTACAATAATTCCAGTTCCCTTATAAGGCTCCGGAAGTCGTAAAGATTTAACAGAATCGCAAACATTACCCAATAAAAGCTTATCTGGAGAAGTAAAAACAAGTTGCTGTCCTAACTTATCAATTTTAACCTCAATTCCATCAGGTAATTGAAAATCAATTTTATGACTATAACCTAATGAAAAATTAATTTTTTTTCCTACCAATTTAGCTTTATATCCCAAACCAACAATTTTAACTTTTTTCTCAAAACCTTCTTCAGCCCCTTTAACTTTGTTGGCTAATAAAGCTCTATGCAATCCCCACAAAGCATTATTCTTCCCCGAAACTTTCTCCAAAGAGAGAATAATAAAATTATCTTTTAATACAATTTTTAATGAATCTGGAAACTCATGAACAAACTTAGCTTTAGGGCCATTAATAAAAACGGTATTTCCCTTAATTTCAATTTTAGCCGATGAAATTGCTATTGGTTTTTTTCCTACCTTTGACATAATGTTATCCTTACCAAACGTGACAAAAAACTTCACCGCCAACAGACACTTTCCTAGCTTGTCGATCAGTCATAATACCCTTGCTAGTACTAACAACAGAAATACCTAATCCACCAATAACTGGTGTGATTTTCTTGGAACCTTCGTAACAACGACGCCCAGGAGTACTTATGCGTGTTATTTCATTTATAACTGATTCACCATCAACATATTTTAAAAAAACATGCAATACGGATTTATTTTGATCATTTTCTTCTATTTTAAAATCACGTATAAAACCTTCGTCCTTCAAAACAATTGCAATACCAACCTTGCATTTAGAATTAGGAACCACAATCGAACGCTTATAAACCATTAAAGCATTTCGTATAACTGTTAAAAAATCACCAATAACATCAACTGACATATTTATAGTCCTCTTTAATTCAATATTCTACCAGCTTGTCTTTTTTACGCCAGGAAGTAATCCTTCTAAGGCATTATTTCTAAAACAAATCCTACACAATAGAAACTGCCGCATAAAACCACGTGGTCTACCGCAAAGTTTACATCTATTTCTTTTTCGAGTAGAAAATTTTGGAGTCTTTTCTGATTTTTCAATTAAAGCTTTTCTTGCCATGACAAACGCCTCTGTTTATTTCTTAATAAATGGCATATTAAAACCATTTAAAAGAGCAATTGCTTCTTCATCAGACTCTGCCGTAGTCTGAATAGTAATATTAAGCCCTCTTACTTTATCAACTTTATCATAATTAACTTCAGGGAAAATCATCCAATCACGAATCCCTAAATTATAATTTCCATTTCCATCTAACTTATTTTTCACACCACGGAAATCACGAACCCTTGGCAAAGCCACATTTATTAATTTATCTAAAAAATCGTACATGCGCCTCTTTCTAAGAGTTACCATTATACCTATCGGCATACCTTCACGTAACTTAAATCCAGCAACAGATTTTTTTGCATATGTCTTTACACATGCCTGATTTGCAATATCTTCTATGATGCCTTTAATAAGGTTTAAGACTTTACTATCAGCAACTGCATCTTTAACACCTATATTTAAAACAATCTTAGACACCTTAGGTACACGCATCAAATTTTTTAAACCAAACTGTCCCTGTAGATCTTTACGAATTTCTTCTCGATATAACTTTTCCAACCTTGATTTTTCTTTCATGACCAAGTAACCTTAATTAAAATGCTTCTTTACAGCGATGACATATTCTTATTTTATCTTTCCCATCTTCTAAAAACTTAACCTGCATTTTACAAGGTTTTTTACAAGATGGACAAATTGGCATCACTTTACACAAAGGAATATAACTTTCTTCCTTTGAAATCCTACTCTTTTCACCAGATTTTTTAGCTTTAATATGTTTTGTTACTATAGCTATATCTTTTACTAAAGCTTTATCATATTTTTTATCCAAATCTATAACGCTGCCCTGCTTACCTTTGTCCTTGCCAGAAATAACAAGAACCAAATCGTTTTTCTTTATTCGACTCAACATATATTATCCTTAAGTATACCTATAAAACTTCTGGAGCTAAGGATGCAATTTTTAAATAACCCCCTGCTCTTAATTCTCTAGCAACCGGACCAAATATACGCGAGCCAACAGGTTGCTTATCCTTGTTAATTATTACGGCAGCATTATCATCAAACCGTATATAACTGCCATCAACACGTCTTACTTCTTTTCTGGTCCTTACAATAACCGCATTAAGAATATCACCCTTTTTAGCAGTTCCACCAGGAATAGCTTTCTTAACTGTAACAGTAACTATTTCACCCAAATAAGCAAAGCGTTTTCTTGTACTTCCACAAACGTGAATCACCATCAATTTTTTTGCACCAGAATTATCAGCAACTTCCAACATGCTTTGTTTCTGAATCATAAAATGACCTCTCTGTTGCCTATTCTTAAAATCCGGCCTAAAACCATATGCTTAGTTTTGGAAATAGGTTTACTTTCAACAATCTCAACCCAATCTCCAATGCCCGCATCCATATTTTCATCATGAACTTGGTATTTTTTTGACCTTGTCACTGTTTTTTTTAAAAGAGGATGTTTAAAGGTTCTATTAACCTTAACAACTATCGTCTTTTGCATACTAGAAGAAACAACTTCCCCTTCTAGCTTTCTAGTCACTTTAGAAACTTTATTTACATCCTTCAACAT
>JBHPBZ010000054.1:0-4299 GCA_042576165.1 Candidatus Babelota bacterium
CTTAAAAAAACATTTCAACAAAATTTTTCATAAAATAAAAAAGAATAAAACCAAAAAATTTTTGTGGTTGGAAAGAAAACTTTCCACAAAACGCTTAGAATGGTTTAAGAAGCAAAATATAAAAGATATTCATTTTATTAATGAATATCAACGATTCTATCCACATCCATCAACAGCTACAATCATTGGATTTACCGATATTGATAATATTGGAATTTCCGGAATTGAATTGGAATTCAACAATCGCTTGTCAGGATTACCAACGATATTTAACATAAAAAAAGATGCTCGGATTGGACACTTTTATTTTGATAAAGAAATTATTCAACCAGGAAAAAAAGGACTCCCTGTATCTTTAACTATTGATAGCAAATTACAATTTCTTGTACAACAAGAACTTGCAAAAACAGTTGTAGATTTTGAGGCCAAATCAGGTTCCGTATTAATTTTAAATCCACAAAATGGTGATATTTTATGCATGGCAAATTATCCAAGCTTTGATCCAAATAAAACAAAAATTAAAAATTTAGATTTAACAAAAAATAAAATAGTTACCGAATGCTACGAACTTGGCTCAGTTGTAAAAGTTTTTTCAGCACTAGCTAGTTTGCAAGAAAATGTTGTAACTCCAGATGAAGAGATTGATTGTGGTGGAAAATATTCATATATAGATAAATTTAAGGTAGAAAATTGGAAATCCGTTGGAATTTTATCATTCAAAGATGTTATTAGATATTCAAGTAATGTTGGAATTGCAAAAGTTATAAAAAGACTAGGACCCAAATTTTATACTCACTTAAGTCGTCTCGGTTTTGGACAAAAAACAGGAATATTATTCCCCGGAGAACGAAACTGTTTCGTAAATCCTCCATATAAATGGTCTCGCTCATCTTTACTTGTAATGTCTTTTGGATATGAGATCATGGCAACACTGCTACAACTAGGAAAAGCCTTTTGTGTAATTGCCAATGGTGGATATGATGTGCAACCTGCTTTAATAAAAAATCCAATGAAAAAACATAATACTTTTATTAAAAAAATTTATAATCAAAAAGCAATACTCGAAACAAAAGATATTTTAGAAAACATTGGCAAACGTTACTCTAAAGGATTAGATGGATATAAAATAATGGGAAAAACAGGAACAGCGAGAAGTCTTAAGAATGGAAAATATTCAAATAAAAAACATATTTATTCCTTTGGTGGAATCATAGAAAAAGATGATTATAAAAGAGTTATTATAACTTTTGTTAAAGAACCTAAAGGTGCTAAATGGTGGGCATCTCAAATAACTGCACCACTATTTAACCGTGTTGCAGAAAAAATGATAATTAATGATTTGATGAATAAATAAAAATCAAAATAAAACTTTTAACTCAATTTAAAATAAAAAAGCCTGTAATCTCTTTTGTTATTACAAGCTTTTTTATTACGAAATTTTTTTAAATTCTTCAAATACTTCTTCTTTTTTAAGACCAGAAATATTTAATTTTTCAATTTCATAACCTTGAGATTTATAAAAATCTAAAAGATCTGTTTCATTATCTTTATAAACTTTTAATCTTTCTAAAATAACTTCTTTTTTATCATCAGCTCTTTGAATTAATTTGCCACCACATTTTGGACAAATTCCTCTTCTTGCTTCTGGCATAGAAATATTAAATATTGACTTACATTTATCACAAACTCTTCTACCTGTTAAACGAGAAACAATTTCTTCTTCAGGTAAATCAATTGCCACAATTCTAAATTTATAATCAGGCATAGTTTCTTTAAGATATAATGCAAATTTTTCAGCTTGAGCTTTAGTTCTAGGAAAACCATCAAGAATTAATTGTTTATTTGGATTAGCATTTTTTTCAATCCAATTTATTAGCATTTTTGTAATTGTATCATCGGGAACTAAATTTCCAGATTTTGTAATTTCTTCTATCTCTTTTCCGATATCTGTTTTTTGTGCAATATTACTTCTACACAAATCACCCGTAGAAATAACTTGATATCCTAATTCATCTACAACTTGAGCAGCAAGTGTACCTTTTCCACAACCAGGAGCACCAAAAAATGTCAGAATCACCTTATCTTTAGTCATGTCTTTTGTCCTATAATGTTTTGTATATAAAAAAATTGTACCTATAACAATCACGGTAAAAATTATATATCCAATTGCCTTATTCATAAGTTCCTCTTTTGATTGAAAAATTTATTTTTTTTTAGGCTGGCAGAGACTCTAATTGCTAACAAAAATAGATACTCTGTATGACCCAACAATTACTATTATTATTTATAATATAATATTATTTATGAGTCAAAAAATAACATTAAATCACACAAATCCATAGGACTACCTGTTATAATTTTTTCAATAATAATCACATACGGTATCTTAAGAATGACTTTTAAAAGTAGGTCTTCAACAAATCCAAACACACAAAACATTCAAGAGTCATTGTATTTAATTGATAAAACAATAAATAAATTAAATTACGAAATCAAAAAAATTAACACAATTTTGCGTTTAATAAATCAACAAAATTGATTTTCTGTTAAAAAATACTAGAGGCGATTTTGAATTCTATTCAAAATCGCCTCTAGTATTTTTTAAATTATAAACTTATCTTAGATCAGATCTTTTGAACAAAGCTTGAGAAAAGTCAGATCTAGAACCTTTTTTATCTATAAACTTTTCTACAAGATCCAAATATTCCAAAAGCTCATCGCTGTTTATATTTCTTTTAATTCTTCCAAGAACCTTATTTATTTTCTGCGTCTTTAGTGAAGAATTACCAACTCTTTCATCTCGAGCAACTCGCTCAACTCGTCTTTCAGTACGTTCCACAAAATCACTTTTTTGACTTACAAATGAATCTTTTTGTTGAACATTATCACTCTTTGAACTTTGTAACAAATTAATACTATGTCTTGCAATATCAGTATTAGTATAACGTTTAATATTACATAATTGTCTAAATTCACTTCTTGATACCAAACTTAATGCTTTTCCACTTTTTCCCGCACGTCCAGTTCTTCCAATTCTATGTACATAAGGTTCAACATCACGAGGAATTTCATAATTAAACACAATATCAATATTTGGAACATCAATTCCACGAGCAGCAACATCAGTTGCTACCAGAATACCTACTCTACCCTGACGAAACCTAGACATAATTCGATCACGCTTTGTTTGCTTTATATCACCATGAATACCGGCAGCTAAAAAACCTGTATCATTGAGAACTCGACAAACTTTATCAACTTTTCTTTTAGTATTACAAAAGACGATTGAAAGTTTTGGTTTATATGAATTAATCAGATCCATCAAAGCATCTGTTTTTCGTGAAACCTCAATATCAAAATAAATTTGCTCAATAGATTTTACACTTAATTTTTCTGCTGCAACTTTAATAATCTTAGGATTTTTTTGATAACGCTTTGTTAATCTTAAAATATCATTTGACATCGTAGCAGAAAAAAGAATTGTTTGTCTGCTTGTATTTGTAACTTTTAAAACTTGTTCTATATCTTGCCTAAAGCCCATATTTAACATCTCATCGGCTTCATCTAAGATCATCATTTTAATTTTATCCAATCTTAGTGTACCACGTTCAATGTGATCTAATGTTCTTCCTGGGGTTCCAACAACTATTTGAGCCCCTCTTCTTAAAGCACAAAGCTGTCTATAAATTGGTTGTCCGCCATAAACAGCAACCGCTTTAATTTTACTTTTATATTTCAAAAATTTATTAGTTTCAACAGCAACTTGCATAGCAAGCTCTCTTGTTGGACATAAAACTAAAACCTGTGTGGATTTATTGCTTTCATCAATTTTTTCAATTGCAGGCAACATAAATGCTGCAGTTTTTCCCGTTCCGGTAGAAGCCTGACCAATAACATCATGGCCTTCAATAAGTTGTGGAATTGCAAGAGCTTGAATTGGTGTGGCTGTTTCAAAGCCCATACCCGTTATAGATTTTAATAAATCTTTTGATAAGTTTAATTCTTCGAATTTTAATCTGTTAATATTACTAATGATAATATCCTTTATTTTGTAATTTTTGCGATAGTTATGCTTTTTCGGTAAATAATATTTCGTGTTTTTATAGATATCTAAAGTAGATTCACTTTATAGATTTTTAATCTTTGAAGAAAAAACCTCCAGTTCTTTCCATTTGGTCGAATCAATCTTTAATATTAACTAGCAAAACACAGTATTTGCCAATTAATACAAATTGCAACCCTTTGCGTATTAAAACAAATACTAAAATTTAGTATAACAAAAAATTATAAATTTAAACA
>JBHPBZ010000055.1:0-4281 GCA_042576165.1 Candidatus Babelota bacterium
ACTTATTTTAAACGATTTTAGAAATTCATTTATGAAAGCAATAGAAAAAGGATTTGAATATGAAAAAATGTATACTTATGGTCGTTGGGAATTTAAAATTGGAGCACCAAGGCAAGAAGGGTTATTGCCTACAATTTATCATGCAAACTTTGTACCGAAGGGAATATGATTTATGTTAAAATTAAAAAGTATTTCTAGGGCCGAAAAGATTAAAAATGAATCTGATTTTTACATTAAAATAAAAATTTTGTTTAATAATGATAATTTGAATTGGAAATTGTATTATTGGAGTTGTATTTATGAAGACTCATTAATAGAAATTGGGATTAAGCAAGAGAATGGGGCAATTCACGAAATTACAGTTCTTCCTGCAAAAAATATTTTGAATGATAAAGTTACTTTTAAAACTGAAAAAATTATAGAAAGAATGGGGCTCCCATTGTTTGAAACGGGACTGTGGGAAAATAAGTTAAGCGACTCATTAAGCGAAAAATTTCATAGGAAAAATTATTATCGAGAGTCTATGAAGTTTAATGTTTATTCAGAAGAAACTAATGTTTTAATTTTATTTTTGCACAACGAAATAGAACTCAAGGTTATAAATGGGCCAGTTGGTTTTTATTTTGATAAAGATAATTTTTTATGTGCTATTAAAATTAATGGAATGCGATTAAATGAAGAAGGTTTTTTAGAAAGCTTAGATTAATCAAGAGTAAATGTCGCAAAAAAGCGAATTTAATAAAAGAGTCTAGTTACGAAGAGCCTCGTAAAAATACGAGGCTCTTTTTTTTCAAAAGCAAACAAAACAACATCGATTATTGGAGAAGCAAACAAAGATTTTGCTCTTGGAGCTAAGCTTACTTCCGAGTTTGGTACTGATACCACAAAACAGTTTGTGGAGATGCTTGCTAAAGATAAGAATTTGGGAAAGAATGTTGGAAAAGTTGAAAATGTTGTTATTGAAAAATTTAATGAAGAATCGCTTCAAAAGCATTTTAAAAAACATGTTATTGATAGAGCTGAATGGGGTGTTGAGTGTAAGATGACTATTGACCAATATTTGGCTAAGGCAAGAGAACTTTTAAGTTCTCCAATAGGAAAAAATATTGATGGTTTTGTTTCAAAAAATAGATTTGTATTTAGATATAATAAATTGACTAATGAATTTGCTACAGCTAAACCAGATGGTACAATTGAAACTTTATTTCGTCCTAAAAAAGGATTAAGTTATTGGAATGATCAAATAAAAATATATAAATTGTGATTATAAGGATATAACAAGGATATAACGATGAGTAATAGTAATAAGAAATATGAATGCCCCTGTTGTGGATATTACACACTGGAAGAAGAACCACCGGGAACCTTTGAGATTTGTCCCGTATGTTATTGGGAAGATGATAATATTCAGTATCTGGATCATGAATATGAGGGTGGAGCAAATGATATTAGCCTAAATCAAGCTCGTAAAAAATATAAGTTAATAGGAGCTATATCGAAGAAATATCTTAAAAGTGTACGTTCCCCTAGTTCGGAAGAAAAAGATACTAATTCCTAATTTGTATTGGTGAATTACTTGATGCAGCCTATATAGTTAAATCTGAGGCTGCATTTTTTTTTATATAAATAATATCAATCATTAAAAGGCAAGAAAGTTGGTAAAGTTTGTGGCCGCCTTGTTACGGGTTTTTTGTTAGCTAAAGGAACCGCGGCTGTTACAAAAAAGGTTATTTCTTCTGTTTCAACAATGACTAAAAATATTACTAACATTATAAAAGGCGAAGTAGCCTTTGTTGCTAAATTAAAAAATCTCGATCCTAAAATTAAGGAGGCATTAAAACCATTAAGTTGCGCGTTTGCAGATTCTTCAGAAATAATAGAAATCTCTCAAGATGGCTTTAAAAATTTTATAACAAAAAATGCTGGTAAATTGACTTCCCTACAAGAACAACAATTACTCAAAAAGTTTACAACTTGGTCTCATGAACTTAAAATGGGTAAAGGTCGATTTACATTAAATATTCCTGCAACGGTAGAAGAAGCTGAAGCATTGGCTAATGGTTGGCTTGGAAAAAATGCAAAATATTTTGAAAACCCAAAATGTAGAGGTTTTGAAATAGAGCTGCAGACTCCTGATTATCGTATTCAAAGGACATTTAGATTTCCAAAAATAAAGAAATATGGGAGGCATACAGGAAAACTTATCGCTAATTATGAAGAAAGACTTTATGTTCCTATTATTAAAAGAGATGAAAAACCATGGGTAACATTAAAAAATGCACATTTAAAAATAATTGGAAAATAAAAGGAAAATAAAATGGGTAAATTGATTTTGCATAGCATTTGTTTTGTTATTAATCCATCTAAAACGCATCCAAAAGATTTGGAAGATTTTGATGAAGAATTATATGTAAATATTGGAGAGGAAAATGAAAAGTGGACGGAAACATTCTTTTTAAGAATTATTTCAATTAAAAGATTAGATAAACTTTTTGAAGATGTAGATTCATATAAAATTGGAATACATTTAAAAAATACATTAATTATGAAATATTATGATGAGACAATAATAAAAGATTATTTAAAAAATGTGATTCGAAGATGTAATTTGGAAAAAGGTGAAAAGGCTTTTAATTGCTTAACCCATCATCTTGAATATGAATGTGAAGAAGAACTGTATTAGAAAACAAAACCTATTTTTCGCAAAATAAAAAAATAAAATACCGTATTGTTTATGGTTGTTTAAATAAAATATTTCAATGTGAGCGAAAAAAAATCATCCGGATTAGTTATCTTTTCAATTGGGATAAATTCTTAGTTTTTTTTACTTTTAATTTTTTGCCCTACAACTTGCAGGGCTTTTTTCATTATAAGGATTAAAAAGTCATCACTCCTTTTGTAAAAAGTACAGATCAATAAAAGGCAAAACAAGTTGGACAAATTTGTGGCCGTCTTGTTACAAGCTTCTTATTAGTTAAGGGAACAGAGGCTGTTACAAAAGAGGTTATCTCTTCTGTTTCAACAATGACTAAAAATATTACTAACATTATAAAAGGCGAAGTAGCCTTTGTTGCTAAATTAAAAAATCTCGATCCTAAAATTAAGGAGGCATTAAAACCATTAAGTTGCGCGTTTGCAGATTCTTCAGAAATAATAGAAATCTCTCAAGATGGCTTTAAAAATTTTATAACAAAAAATGCTGGTAAATTGACTTCCCTACAAGAACAACAATTACTCAAAAAGTTTACAACTTGGTCTCATGAACTTAAAATGGGTAAAGGGAATTTTACGTTTAATTTAATTGGTAGTGCAGCCGAAGCTGAGGAATTAGGAATGAGTTGGGTTGGAAAGAATGCAAAATTCTTCAAAGAAAATAGGGGTGAAGAAGGATTTGTAAATATCATTCGCAATTCAGATTATGTTATTAGAAGAACATATAGAAGACCTTTTGTTAAAGAGTATGGAATACATGCTAAAAAATTAATAGCAAATTTTGAAGAAGAATTTTTTGTTGAAAATACAATAAGAAGTCAAAGCAAATGGGTTAAGATTAAAGATGCTCACTTAGTTTCACAATAAAAAAAGGTATTTTATGAAAAAACAAAAATTACAAAGTTTTTTTGTTTTAAGTGATCTTGGAAACTTAGAAGTTTTCAATGATAAAGTAAATATTTATATTGGAAAAAAAGATTCTGAAGCTTCAAATCTTTTTTTTCTAAATATCATTTCACTAAAGTGGATTGAAAGTATTTTTCAAGATAAATCAGAAGCATATAAAAGAAGTATTTATCTACGATATACATTAATTCTGAAAAAATATGATGAAGAAATAATAAAAAAACATTTAGAAAAAATAATAAAAAAATGTAATAACGAGAGTAATGAAGATGAACAATTTAAATGTTTATCTCATTATTTGGAATATGAAACGGAAGAATGGATTTATTAACAGGATTTAAAAATGGAACAATTTACACTTGAGTCATTTGAAATTATGGGTTCTAAAAATAATACTCCTAATGATTGGGAGAATTTTGATTTAAAAATAAAAATTAATATTAAAAAAAATGAAGAAAGTTCTTATTATTTTTTTTTAAGAATCATCTCTTTACAATGGTTAAAAAATAATATTGATTCTAAAATAGATAAACAAGAATTAGGTATTTATTTTAAAAATACATTAATTCTTAAATATTATGACGAACAAATCATAAGTTATGAAATACAAAATTGGATTCGAAGATGTAATTTGGAAAAAGGTGAAAAGTCTTTTAATTGCTT
>JBHPBZ010000056.1:0-4274 GCA_042576165.1 Candidatus Babelota bacterium
GTATGAAAAGTTTGAAAAAAAATAAATGATATCTGGGAAGTTATTAAATTTTGTTTTTAATAACTTCCCAGATATCATTTTGATATTTTGTGGCAATATGTTTTGTTAGTCCAACAAGGTTTTGTGCTTGTTGGGATGAATAAAAAAAGTTCGTTGTATTGCAATATTTTTTTTCGTGAGGATCAAAGTCTTTTGAATAAGATAAATCTTTTTTTAGTGGGATATAAATAATAATAGGGCATTTTGGATCACTTTTATCTTCAAATACCGAATAGGATTGATTTTGTGCTTTTTTATAATCAACCGGTGGGAATTTTAGATTGGCTTCTCTTGCTTGTGTTTCTGCCTCTCTTAAGGAAAATGCTGAAGATGAAAATTTTTGATTTGTGTTATCAAGAACAATTATGATATCAATATTTCTTTGAGGATGTAGTAATGGTTGAATTGGCAAATTGCATGAATATCCACCATCAACAACTTCAATTGTATTTAAATCTTTTATGGGAGAATTAGGCATTCCAAAAGTAAAGTTTGTAATTTGTGCTGGAAATATTTTTTTGTTAGCCCAATTTTGATTAAATATAGATGTTTCGGTTTTTTGTAGAATATGTTTAATTTCTTTTAATGAAGAAATATTTATGGCTCTGTGAATGGCATCTTTTATATTTGTGCTAAAGGCTGACCCAAAAATACCCATTAATACACCTAAGGGTAATTCAGAAATATTATTTTTTGATTTTCCATTATAAAATGTTGCACCTAACAACCATGGACTAATACTGCTATTAAGATATGAAGAAGCTATATAGTATGGACTAAATTCTAACCATTGGTATTTATAGTTATTGAGTTGACTTGTTGCCAAAAACATTGGAAATGGATAATTTCCAGAATTAATTTTTTTTGTAAGATCTGAAAGTTTTAAATCAAATTTTTTTTCTTTAAACTCACTCAGCAAAAAGCTAGAAAGTAATATTCCGTATAAATCAACAAGTGATACATTTTGATTAGATTCTTTTTTGATTTTTTTTATTTTTAAGAACGCAAGATATGTTTCCAAGAGATAGTTTTTTGTGTTTTTTAATTTTTTAATGCTTAAGTTCTTTAGTTGCTTGAAGTTATAAATTTCATCTAATTTTAGAATTAATTCATTTGTAAAATTATTAATTTTATTATCAGAAAGAATCCATGGAATCAAAAACCATGAAGATCCCGAAATTGTTGTTATATAACTTGTTACCTTTAGTAAATTGTTTTTTTGGGCTATGCATAAAAAGCCAGCAGTTGAAAGCATTGAACGGAATCCTCCTCCGCTGCAGCAGATTGCAATCGTGGGAATTTTATTTTTCGCTCGATTTATTTTAAGGTGTTTTTGTATATGATTTTTGATTTTCAATTTTCTTGTTTTTAATGCAAGATTTTCTTTTTTAAGTGCTGCTGAATATTTTTGAACAAACATTTATAAATATTGGTTTTTTATTTTTGGTAAATATTTTTTATACTATGTTATATAGTTATAAAACCTAACATATTTTTACAAATTATTTTAGGTAAGAATATTCTAATTTTAATTTAAATTTTTCATATAGTTAATTTTACAAAAAAACAACTTGCTTTTTATGATGATAATGCTAATATTTTATTTTAAGATTGAAAAATCTCTCCGTGGTGTGTTTGGATTTGCTTGGGAATATCTTTTACCGCCGCTTTGTAGTTTTTTTTTCTTTTTAAATTTTGTGTTTAATTATTTGTTTAATTATTTTTTAGGGGGATTCATGAAGAAACTTATTTACGGTCTTGTAATTTCTTCTATGATTGGTTCTAGTTGTTCTGCATTTTCGTTCAAGGATAAAGCAAAGGGTGTATGGGGAAATGTTAAAGGACATAAGGTTGCTTATGGTCTTGGAACAACGAGTGTTTTAATAGCAGGATTAGCTTCTTATGACATCATTAAAAATGATGCTAAAGTTCTAACAAGAATGGGACTTATTTCAATTTTTGAAATCAAAGAAATTGCTAAAAAATATCCTAAAATTGCTGCAGCAATTATTGCTACTGTAATAGCTGGTGGTGCTATTGGATCAGAAGTTGTATTAAAAGGCGATAATTCTTTCATTAAAAAGAATTCAAAAGCAGGATATAACAAAATTTCAGCACTTTTTTCTAAAAAAGCTAATAATCAACAAACAGATGATGATGATAGCCAAGAAGAAGATGATCAAAAAGATAATGATGATAGCTAACAATTTATCATAAATTATTCTTAGAATTAAATTAATACAAGCCCCAGAAAAAACTGGGGCTTGTATTGTATTCAGAAGTTTTTAAGTAAATATTTATTTTTTGTACCATTTTAAAAAATTTTTCAAAGCGTTTATTCTATGAAAAAAATTATCACTTTCTTTAGTATTTCTAAGTTCAGCATATGTTTTTTTGCTTCCTTGTGGTAAAAAAACGCAATCAAATGGAAGGCTGGGATTTCCAATGAATTTTTTGGGTTTTACTAAAGTTCCATAGCATTTTTCTTCAAAAATGGTAATGCTATCCAAATGATCAATATAAATCATGTGTAGCATTTTAAATGCTTTATCACCTACTTCTATTAATTTTTTTATTCCTTCAAATCCTATTCCTAGAGAAACGTATTTTGATAAAGTTCCTGGAAAATTGTTGTATTTTTCAAAGTAAATTGCCGCATCATCAATTAGTAATGGTTTTTTTACGGCATGCCAGGCTTTGCGAGCCTTATCAATGGCTATTTTTTTTTGATCAAAACTTTGAATTTCTTCAATATCTATTTTAAATTGCTTTAATTTTATATTTGGTTTGTTTTTCTCTATAAATTGTTGGACTTCTTCAAATTTTCCATCGTTGCTTGTTACATAATAGATTTCTGTTTGCATCTTTTTCCTTGCGTTTTAAAAAGTTGAATCTAAGGCTTATATTTTTAATATTAAGTATATAGTGAAAATGGTTTATTTTAAGTGATAATTGGAGTCAAAATAGGATAATATATATTGAATGCAGGCATGCATTTGTTCTTTTTATTGCCCTTGTTATACTAAAAATATGTAATAAATTACAATTTTATAATAATTATGTGCGGAGGTTTTTATGAAAAATACATATGCATTAATTTTACTGGGGATTACGTCTATATTGGCCCTTGGTGCTATGGAAGGCAAGAGAGAGAAGAGTTATTCAAAGACAAATGAACAAAAAATAGTGCTTGGTAAGCGGCCTAAAAATGTTCAGGATGCAGTAAACAAGGCCTTTGAAAGGCTTGAAGCAATTGGTAAGTGGCCTAATAACGGAAAAGAAGAATATCGTTTATTTGGAATTAAAGATGAAGTGTTGTTAAAGGAAGTTGCTAGTAAATCGGGAAAGAAAGATATTTATATCATTGATGCTGGTTGTGCTAACGGTGCTTGGGGCATAAAAGCGATGGATACTTTATGTGGATATGAAAAATTTAAAAAATCAGGAAAGAAGTTTTATATTTTTAGTATTACAGGTGGAAAAGAATGTAAAAAAATGACTAAAACTAATGGCAACGTTAAACTTTTTCAAATTAATTCTTTTAAAATTGAAAATATTGATACAGAATTCAAAAAAATATCGAAAGAGTTTGGAGATCTTTCTTTGAATGGAAATGTTGATTTAATTGTATCAAGTTCAACATTTAGACATTTTGTTGATCCATTTGGAACACTAAAGCGAATGTATGTACTTTTATCTTCATCAAATGGGATACTAATTTCTGATAATTTTAATTTTAATTTTGCTGATTCAGAATGGTGTTCTATTTTTCCAGTTACTATTTGGGGGAAAGAAGAATATGGGGAAATTATTGCCTCTACTGGCGCAGCTTGTTTATTTTATTATAATTTATATAAAAATAATAATGATTTTATTTTAATGCGAACTGATGGCAGGGAACTTGATATTCCACTTAATTATTCAGATGTGCTATTTGAGATCTTTAAAGTAGATAAGTGCGCTGTTTTTAATAAAAGATTATTTTTTGGGAAAAAAAATCGTTTCTCAAAAGAATTCGGTTTAAAAAAAATCGTTTTTTACTGTGACGATAAAAACCCCAAAAAATGTCTTGCTAAGAAAATCCTCTTAAAGTTTTTTCCTGATTTAGACGAGTTTAAGATAACTAAATAATTCTTTTAAAAGACTTCTTTTTTTTCTTATTTTTAAACTAACAAAAGATAAAATATTTTTTGAAAAAAAATTGTGATTGCAAGGGATTTAATAGAATCTAGTAG
>JBHPBZ010000057.1:0-4109 GCA_042576165.1 Candidatus Babelota bacterium
ATTAAAAGGACTATATGAGTATTATTGATCCGATCATATTATTTTTTTTATTTGGTGTAATTGTTGGAGTATTAAGAATAAAATTATCTTTGCCTCGTTCAATATATGATTTTGTAACTATTTTGCTGCTATTGTCTATAGGCCTAAAAGGTGGTATTGAGATAGCAAAACTCTCACTAGCATTTTTATTTCCACAGATAATTGTTGCTCTTGCAATGGGTTTTTTATTGCCATTTATTGCGTATCCAATTTTGCGTTATTTAGGTGAATTTAATTTGGCCGATTCGGCTTCTATTGCGGCACATTATGGTTCAGTTAGTGTTGGAACATTTGCTGTTGTTACTTCTTTTCTTATCTCAAAAAATATTCCTTTTGAAAAGCATATGGCTTTGTTTCTTGTTTTATTAGAGTCTCCTGCTATTTTAGCTGGAATTTTTTTGGCCCGTGGATTTAGCTCTAATACTAAATGGAAAGAAGTTTTACACGAAGCTTTTTTAGATAAGGGTATTATTTTGATGCTCGGAGGTTTATTAATTGGTTGGATTATTGGTCCAAATGGTATCCAAGCGATAAAACCTCTTTTTTTTGATATGTTCAAGAGTGTTTTGGCGTTATTTCTTTTTGAAATGGGGATAATAGCATCTTCACAATTAGGGTCTTTAAAGCGCCATGGTTTTTTCTTGGTAGGATTTGGTATTTTAATGCCAATTTTTTCTTCTTTAATTGGTATTTTAATAGGATGTTGGTTGGGATTATCTATTGGTGGTGTAGTAATTTTTGCAACTCTAGCTGCAAGTGCTTCATATATAGCTGTTCCTGCTGCAATGCGTATTTCTATCCCCGAAGCAAATCCTACTCTATCTATTACCTCTTCACTTGGCATTACATTCACATTTAATGTTTTAATAGGAATACCTATTTATTATAATTTAGCGAAAAAGGTTTTTATAATTTTAGGAAGGTAGAGTATGGATTTTTATAGAGAAAAGTTATTGACTGTAATAACAGAGTCTGAGATCGAGGAAAATTTGATTGAAGATATTAGTAAATTGGGGGCTAAGGGATATACAATTTATTCGGTTAGAGGTAAAGGTGAAAAAGGGATTCGTAATGCTATCTGGAGTTCTAATTCGAACATTAAAATTGAAATAGTATGTTGCCCTAAAGTTTGTGAGAAGATCATTGAATTTCTTAAAGAAAATTACTTGAAAAATTATGCAATGATTTTATTTGTTGCAGATGTTAATGTTCTTCGTTCACGTAAGTTTTAATTTTCTAATAAAAAATTTGGCCTGAGTATAAACCTGTTGTAAAAGAGGGGGTTTTGGGAAAAGCTTGATTTTTATATATCTTACTGTTTATTATATGTATGAAACTGTCGTTTTTCGCCAGCTTTATACATGGTTTTGGGAGTAATATGTATAAAAATATTCGAGATTTAATAGAGGAATGGCCAAAGTGCTTTATCAAAGATATTGATTTAGTAATGCTTTTGAATAGAACAGATGATGCTAGATATTCGATAATAAAAAGGTCCATCAAATCTGGTTTATTAATTAGAATTAAAAGAGGGTTATACCTAATAAAAAGTAAGACCAAGCAGTTTTTACCTGATGAATTTGAGCTAGCGTTACTCATTTATGGTCCATCATTTATCAGTCTAGAATCAGCTCTTTCGTACCATGGCTTGATTCCAGAAACGGTTTATACAATAACTTGCGTCTCTACAAAAAGAGCAAAAGAATTTAAGACTCCAATTGGTTTGTTTAGTTATAAGCATGTTCCTGCTGAACGGTTTTATACTGGTGTTGATCGTATTACAAAAAAAAATGGAATTATTTTTGTTGCTACACCATGGAGGTCTATTGCCGATTTTATTTATACAAGGCGAAAGAATTGGAAAAGTCTTATTGAATTGGAGCAAGATCTTCGAATTGATATAGATAGTCTTGTTGATTATGATAAAAAAACTCTTAAATTATTAATAGAAAGTTATCCAAGTTGTAGAGTTCGTGATAATTTAACCAGATTTTCAAAAGAGATTATAGAAATTTTGTAGGGAAACAAATGAGTATAAAAATCATAGAAGAACGCTTAAAAGAATATAATCCGGTTTCACAGAGAGATGAATTAAATGCTTTGAAGGAAATTATTCAAGAGATTTCGTTATGTGCTCTTTCTCGTACATTGTTTTTTACTAAAGCAGCTTTTCAGGGAGGTTCGTGTTTGCGTATACTTTATGGTTTGAATCGTTTTTCAGAGGATTTAGATTTTATTCTGCTTGAGCCGAATAAAACATTTGTTTGGGAGCCTTTTTTAAAGTCGATGCAGTTAGAATTTAAGTTATATAGTCTTGAGTTTGATGTGATTGATAGGTCAAAAGCAGATAGGGTTGTAAAGATGGCCTTTTTGAAAGAAAGTTCTTTTGGAAAAGTATTTATTTTTGATCATCCACGGGGTCCTTCGGATAAACAAACAATAAAAATTAAGCTAGAAATTGATACTAATCCACCTTCAGGATCTGAATTTGAAAATAATTTTATTGATTTTCCATATGCTTTTTCAATTGTTTCACAAGATTTGCCAAGTTTATTTGCAAGCAAGTGTCACGCCTTATTATGTAGGCCATACACAAAGGGACGTGATTGGTTTGATTTTGTATGGTATATTTCTAAAAAAATTATGCCAAATTTCGTCCATTTAACGGCTGCAATCAATCAATATGGGCCATGGAGAAATAAAAATATAATTATTACAAAAAGCTGGTTGATTGAATCTTTAAGTGAAAAAATAGAAACGATAGATTGGGTTAATGCAAAAAGTGATGCTGAAAACTTTTTAAAAGTAAGTGATCGTGAGAGTCTTAATATTTGGAGTGCAGATTTCTTTTTGGCTATGGTAAAAAAACTTTAATTACATCCCCCCATTACCTTTTACCGAGATTAATCCAAATGAAAAACTGTTTTTCATCTGGATTATATTCTACGGATGTTTTTTGAGAGATGTTTTGTGGCATATTTTTATACACCTGCTTTAGGATAAAGAGGGGCAAAAGATCGTGCAAATATTTTTCCTACGTATAAAAAACCATACTTTATTAGTTTTAGTGCGTATTTTGTTCTATTTTTTGCTTTTATGTGACAGCTTTTTTTATAGCTGTTTAAGCTTATGATTAGCAATAATAAAAGAAAATATTTTTTTAACAAATTTCATAGATTTTATTTTTCGGCCGAGCTCGATAGAGCGTATTCTGGTGTGCCTAGCAGGAATTGAACCTGCGACCTTGAGATTAGGAATCTCACGCTCTATCCAACTGAGCTATAGGCACGTATCAAAAAAAATAAGTACTCTGTTTTTTAATGTATAAAAAACTGTCAGCCATAGCTTTATGCTGCTGTCCTTATATTAGAATCTTCTGGAGAGGCTTATACTTAGTCTTTTTGTAAAGAGTGGTGCGCCTGGCAGGACTCGAACCTGCAACCTTCGGATTCGAAGTCCGCGACTCTATCCAATTGAGCTACAGGCGCAAAATTAAATTTCTAATTAGAAGTTTATAGTTAATTTGTATCAAAAAAAAGAGATTCTGGCTAGAAGGCATTTAATTTTTCTTGATTTGTAAGTAAACAATATTCTATATTTTTGAAATCAATTAAAGGTACAATTTCTATTTTATGATAAATTCCCTGTTTTGAATGCTTTTGAATTTTACCGAGACAAAAACCTTCAGGGAAAATTAAACCTTTTCCGCTTGAAATTATAAAGTCATCTTTTTCTATTTTATAAAGATGACTTGTGTAAATCATTTCGTATTTATTAATTTGATTGTTTCCTACCACAATTCCTGGGGCATTGGTATTATTTGTAAATGCGGAAATTTTGCTTTTATGATCGGTAATTAGTAAGATTTTACTGTACCAATTAAAAACTTGTATAACTTTGCCTATTATTTGAAATTTGTATATTGCAATCATGTCTTTTTTAACACCAGAACGGGATCCTTTATTGATTAAAAAATAGTGTTCTTCTAAAGAAAAGTTTTTTGTAATAATGTTACCCAGAATGGCTTTATCTAGTTGGTATCTATTTTTAAAATTTATTAATTCTTGGTT
>JBHPBZ010000058.1:0-4010 GCA_042576165.1 Candidatus Babelota bacterium
AAATGCTTCTTGCATACTTGAATATTTCCATTCTCAAATCTCTTTCTTTGATAACTACTCAAACCTTTTATGAATTTTTCCAAAGCACGCAAGAATTAAATAACCAAAACTGGGCATGGATAGTACTAATAACAGTTAAAAGTAAAAACAAAATTAAATTAAAAAAATTAAATTTACAATGGAATGGAGATTTTTTAGATACTTCAAATATTAGTGCCTCTTTATATAAAAAAAAACACACTCAAAAATTACTAACTCCTATTCAAAAAAATTTTATTTGTGATGGACATTGGAATAAAAAAAATCAAGAAATAACTTTTGAATTAAATAAAAAAATCATAGCAATAGATAAATATTATCTTCTCCTAAATTATCCCAAAACGCTTAAATCTCAAATAAAATCAGGATCATTTGTAACAACCTCTTTTACAACCACAAAAACTACATTTCAGAACAACAAGGAAAGTCTGCCTCCCAAGAAAAGACTTCATTAAAACTACAATTTGCAAACAAAATTAGACTTTTCCTTTTTTCATTTATAAAATCATGCATAATACTACGTCTTATTCAGCAGAAAAAAAGGAGTTTTTGTGGCTGAGATTGTAATATTAGGATCTGGTCTAACAGGCCTTTGTACAGCTTATCATCTAGAAAAAAGGGGATTCTTTGACTTTAAAATCTTTGAAAAAGAAAATATTTCTGGAGGACTACTTAGGTCTTTTTATCAAGACAACTTTACATTCGACTTTACAGGACATCTTCTCCATATAAATAACAATCAGTTTAGAGATTTTATAGAAAATATATCAGGACTAAACAAGTTTAATTACATTCAACGCAAATCTTTTATTTATTTAAATCAAAATTTTACCCCTTATCCCTTTCAGACAAATTTGGCAAACCTTTCACCTAAAATTATAATTGATTCAATCGATGGTTTTGTTAATCGTAAAAAAAATATAAAAAAACCAAAAAGTTTTTATCATTGGGTATTAAAATATTTTGGCAAAGGCATGGGGAAATATTTTTTTTTTAATTACAATAAAAAGCTTCTTTCATACGACATAAAAAAAATCACATCCTCCTGGACAGGACGATTTATTCCTCAAACTAATCTTCAAGCAATTTTATCATCTGTATTAAATAATAAAGATCAAACCAATATTGGATACAATAATCATTTTTATTATCCTAAAAATGACGGAATTATGTATCTTATAAACAAATTAACAAAAAGCATTAAAACTAAAACTCACACATTACATAATGCAACAAAAATAAATCTTAAAACTAAAACCATAAATTTTGAAAATGGCCATAAAGAAAAATTTAAAACACTTATAAATACCACTCCTTTAAATACTTTTTTAAAAAGTCTAGATGGTAATTCTTCCTTATCACTAAATAATGCATCAAAAAAGCTTCTTTGTAATTCTGTGCTAAATTTTAACTTAGGTTTTAATGTTGCAAATTTATCTAACAAGCATTGGATCTATTTCCCCGAAACTAAATATTCCTTTTATCGAATTGGTTTTTGGCAAAACTTTTCATTAAATTCGGTTAAAAAAAATTGCAGTGCAATTTATGGAGAGATTTCTTACATTCCAGGAACTAAAACCTCTAGACAAATTTTAAATCTTAAAAAAAAAGCAATTGACCAAACATTAAAAATCTGGGGGTTAAATGAAAATAATATTGTTACTCAAAATAATTTGATCTTACCTCACGCTTATGTCATTTATGATTTCTGGAGAGAAAAAAACTTAAAAAAAATTCATTCTATCCTAAACAAATTATCTATTCATTCAGTTGGAAGATATGGAGAATGGAAATATTCAAGTATGCAAGAAGCATTTCTTGATGGAAAAAAAACAGCCGAATTAATTTTAAAAAAGTTGAATAAAATACCGCCCCATAAAAATACAACAAATTTCATTTTTAATAAGAAAGATAATAAAAGCGAAACGTTATAAAAATAGACAAAGGGAGAATCAAAGTAATGAAACATATAGAAAAATTCTATAAAAATAAACGAGTTTTAGTAACCGGGGGAGCTGGTTTTATTGGCTCTTATATTGTTGAAGAACTAATAAAAAACAATGCAAAAGTAACAATACTTGATAATTTCTCAAGTGGAAATATAAATAATCTTTATAATAATATTACTGAAATTAATATCATATATGGTGATATTACAAATCCTTTCACTTGCTTAAAAGCTACAAAGAATATCGATATCGTTTTTCATCTCGCTGCACTTATTTCCGTACCACTATCAACTAAAAATCCACAAAAATGTAATCTCATAAATATTGAAGGAACAAAAAACTTGCTTGAAGCATGCCGTAAAAATGACGTAAAAAAATTCATTTTTTCTTCTTCATCTGCTGTTTATGGAAATAAAAAAGAAAAATGCAATGAAGATGATAAAGTTAATCCAGAATCCCAATACGCTAAAAGCAAAGTAGCTGGCGAAGAAATTTGTAAATACTATTACGAAAATTACGGTATCAATACAACTTGTCTACGTTACTTCAATGTATATGGAGAACGCCAAAATCCAAATGGAAACTATGCCGCAGTTGTTGCAAAATTTACTCATAATCTAAAAACAAATACTCCTATAGTTATTTATGGAGATGGAAAACAAACAAGAGATTTTATACATGTATCAGAAGTTGCTAAGGCCAATCTAAAAATTAGCATCCAACCAAATCTAAATGGGGATGTTTTTAATATAGCCACAGGTAAAAGCATTAATTTATTAGAATTAATTGACCAATTAGAAAAAGAAATTAATACAAAAAAAACAAAATTAATACTTCAGCCAGAAAGAACTGGTGATATTAAATATTCTGTTGCAAATTGTGAAAAATATAAAAAATTAGAGTTATTTAACTCTATAGAGTTAAATAACTCTTTATAGTTTTTAATATTATTTGCAAAAATTATTAATACTAAGTACTAGTGCCAATAAAAATCTATCTCCGATGGTTTTAAAAAACAGAAAAAACAAAATGTTTTGTACAAATTTATTCTTGAAAAATTATTTGTAAATAATTTCTGTAATTTTATTACAAAATTTTATCGCATCATCTAAATTTCTTTGATGAACATTTCTACCGATAGCACACCCACAAGCACCTCCCAAATTAATCTGATCTTTAAGTTCTTTCAAAAATAGTTCTTCATCTTTTTTGGTTCCACCAGAACAAATAACTTTTGTTCTGCCTGCTGCCAAAACAGCTTGTTTTAAATCATGCGCACTTTGTTCACTATTTTTTGCTTTTGGCGGATTAACCTTGACAAAATCTGCACCAAGACATGCTGCAACACCTGCAGCACCTGCAATAATTTGTGTACTATTCTGATCCTTTACGGCCTTACCTCTTGGATACATCCATAAAATTGCAATCATTCCATTTTGATGTGCATTTAAAACAACTTGTGCAGCTTCTCTTAACATTTGTGATTCATATTCACTTCCCAAATAAACGGTATAGCCAACTCCAACAATATTTAATTTTGAATTACATTTAAATTGTACAACATCATCAACATCATTAATCATTAAACTTAAAGGTTCTTTTTGTTTTTCTAAAACCAAATTTGTTTTTGAATTTAGTTTCAGAACATAATTTATATTTTTATAATCCATGCCATATCTAGAAATCAAACCCAATTGAGTTGCAAATGCACCAATTTTTGCCTTACTTGCAATTTTGAACATATGTTCTGGCGTTGCATCAGCGGTTGAAATATCTTTACCATAAAAATCTGAATTTAGATGTTCTATTTTTTGATCCCCCGCAAAAAGAAATAGTTTTCCTAAATCAAAAGTTATTTTTTTATAATTTTGAACATAAACTTCTTTTTGTTCTTGAGGAACGGATAGCGGAACCAATACAGGATTACTCATATTTTTCTCCAAAAATTAAATACTAAATTTAAATGCAATCTTATTTTTTATACATTTTATCTACTTTTTGCATACAAAGTAATAAAAAACA
>JBHPBZ010000059.1:0-3985 GCA_042576165.1 Candidatus Babelota bacterium
TCCCATTGTTCAAAAATTTCTTTAATTGTTTGGTATGTTTTTATTTTCAAAAATAGCAGTTATGATATAACCATATTTAGAAATTGTTTGTGGAGGTAGGCTTTCGATGAAATTACTTATTTTAACCAAAACTTTATCTGTAGCCATACCAGAAGAAACAAAATATTTTTTAGCAATCTTATTTAATTCAGTTAATTCCATATTTTGAACACGACTTAAAACATTATCATAATAATCAAAACCAAGTTCAAACGCTTGTAGTCTATCAAACATTGCAGCTACAGTTTCGTTTGTTGTGGTAAGATCAATCAATCCTTTAAGATAAATTTGTTTAGCAGCATCAAGTTCATCTTTCAAAACTCCATTTTTCCCGATAGCATCAATAACATCCAACAGTAGTTTTTCTGACCGTCCCACACTCTCTGGACTTAAAATAGAACCTAGATAATCAAAACCATGCTCTCTTGTAGCAGCAGCCGCAAACATTCCAAATGCACTATAAAAAAGACCTGTTTTTTCTCTTAACTCATACAAGCGAGACCCCAAAGAATCAAACGCAATGAAGTCTAAAACCTTGACTGGAATTAAATCAGGATTATAAACATTGATGGAATTTGGTCGTCCCATTAATAAAACAACCTGGTCTCTCAACATCACATGATTAATATTTTGTGGTTTAAATTCAACTTCTGGATAATCAATTTCTTGATATTGATCCCCCTCCCATTGTTCAAAAATTTCTTTAATTGTTTTGTGCATTTCATCTAAATCAAAATCGCCAACAACAGTTACTATCATATTTTGTGGATTTACATATTTTTGATGTAATAATTGTAAATCTTGTTTGTCAGTTTCATTTATTAAATTAATAGCATCATCAAAAGTCCAATGAAAAGGATGGTTTTTATATACTAAATTTTTAAGAAGTCTAATTGCAACATCGATTGAAGAATCCTTACGTCGTAAAAATAAATCAACATAAATATTTTTAAGTTTTTCAAGAGCTTTTGTAGGAAAGCTTGGTCTTGCTAAAATAGTAAAAAAACGTTCAAAAATCTTTTTATAATCAGAATTAAGTAATGACAATGATGCTCCAGCTGCATCAAAAGAATAAGAAGTTCCTGAAGATTCAAAAAAATCTACATTATCTTTTTTATTATAACCTTTAGTTCCTTCGACTAAATTAGACATCATTAAATCAACAACCAAGCCCTCTTTTGCTTCTGCAAAAAAAGGAGAATGCTTAAAGCCGCAATTAAAAGTCAATATTGGCCATTGATCATTCTTTTTTAAGATAATTTGAAGACCATTATCCAAAACAAATTGTTTATCTGGTTTGGGATAAGAAAATTCAATTGATTTTGGGGCAGGTAATTCTTTAACAAATCTTGGTTCTTCAAGTGGAGTTGTCCTTTGATGTTTTTTTAAAATTTCAAAATCAAATAAATCTGATTCTTTCCTTAATTTTAACCATAAGTCTTTTTTACTTTTTGGTAATGGCAATAACTGAATTTCATTCATAAAAAATGGATCTAAATATTTTGCTGCAAATTCTTGAATGTGATGTGAATCAATTTTGTTAAACATTTCTATACGATTAAAAATATCAAACTCATCTTTTGTTGCGACATAAGAACGAATCCACTCATAAACAAAGCTTTGTAATCGTTGTAAGCGCTGAAAAAACTCTCGCCCTTTGGTCCTTACAACCTTGCTTAATTCAAATTTATCAACCCCATATTTTATTAACTTTTCTATTTCCTCTTTTATAATTCTTACACAATCTTGGGACTTACCTTCGACAGGTTCAAGAAGTATTAAAAATAATCCCGATTCAACAAGATGATCTGTAAATGCCCCAACACTAAATGCAACTTTTTCTTCATCAACTAATCTACGATATAATCTACTTCCTTCACCTCCTGCCAAAACAAATTTAAGAACAGAAACTAAAACATCATTCTTTTCTTTTAGACCAGGAATTTTCCAATAAAGTCCCATTTGTTCTTTTTGAACATTTTCATAAATCTTTGTACTATTAGTAATCATATCTTGTTGCAATAATGGAAATCTTTCTTGTTTTAATTCTTCTTGGGTAAACAAGTCTTGATCCGAATCCATTTTTATATTTTCAAAATCTTTTCTAGCTTGATCAATAGCCAAATCAACATCCACATCTCCAACTATAAACAAAATTGCTCTTTCTGGACGATAATGTTTTTTATAAAATCTCTTTAAATTTTCAGCCGAAATGCTAATTAAATCTTCCTTAAATCCAATTATTGGGCAATGATAAGAATGATGCGATGGATAAATAATTGTACTGGCCCTTTCTAACATTACATTCCAATAATGATCTTTATACATTTTTAGTTCTTGAATTACAGCTTTTAGTTCAGATGCCAAATGCTCTTGTTCAAATCTTGCGTTTTGCATACAGTCTGCAAGAATCCCCATAAATGGTTGCCAATTATTTTTTGTAACTTCAAAATAATAACTCGTTATGTCTTTGGCCGTAAAAGCATTAAAATCAACACCATATTTTCTTGCAATTGCGGCAATATCATTTTCGGACATCTTATCTGTGCCCTTAAAAATCATATGTTCAATTAAATGAGCCAATCCTTTTTCACCTTCTTGCTCAACCCAAGAACCAACATCATATGCAATTTGAAGCAAAACTTTAGGAACTGCTGTATCTTTAAAAACTAAAACAGTCATTCCATTTTTTAAAACAACTTTTTTTATCATTTCCGGTTTCATTTTAAACTCAACTTTCGAAGAAAAAAATGTACCAACATTTACTTTGTATGGCACAAAAAACTGAAATATCAAGAATAAAACAATAATAAACAAACTCATAAATAAAAACCACCTATATTGTGAAAAAAACATTTTACCCTCAAATCTAATATTTGTTCTAACAAATATTTCATAACATTAGTTACTTACAATAAAAATATTAAATCAAATTTATATAATTTTACCACATATGAAAATATTAATACTACGAGTTTCCTCAATAGGAGATGTAATACACACTCTCCCGGCGATTTTTTTTATAAAAAAACAATATCCAAAAGCACAAATCAGTTGGCTTGCACAAAAAAAAGTAGCTGACCTTTTAATTAATCAACCATTTTTAAAAAATGTTTACGTGTTATCAAATAAATTTTTATCACCCAAAAATTGGAATCATACTTTAAAAGTAATAAAAACAATAAAAAAAACTCAGTGGGATGCAATTTTAGATTTCCAGGGCATTTTAAAAACTTCTATTTTTTTGGCCTTTTTAAAAGGTAAAAAATATGGGTTTGATTCTCAAAATGCCAGATTGGGTTTGACATCACTTTTTACTAATCATAACACTAAACCTATTTATAAAAATATAATTCAAAAAAATTTGGCGTTAGTATCCAGTATGCTTTTAGATATACATAAAAAACACAATTTAAGTTGTCCAACAATCCAAAAAATTATACCCGAATTTGAGTTAACAATTAATAGTAAAAACAAAACCATTATTCACCAGTGGATTAAAAAAAATAATATAGAAAAATTTATTATTATTGCACCAAATACAACATGGCCATCAAAACATTGGCCCGAGAAACATTGGGAACTTTTATTTAAATTACTATTAAAAGAAAAAAAAATTATTAAAAATTTTTCCATTATCTTAATTGGAGAAAATTTTGATAAACAGGCAAAAAATTTAGCACTAAAAATAAAATCTAAAAATCTTAACATTAAGATTTGTCCCCCATGGGATCTAGTAAAAATAAGTTACTTCATTAAAAAATCAGAATTATTAATTGCACCAGATACTGGTCTTTTACATATAGCCGATTTTCTTTATAAAAAAACAATTGGAATATTTGGTCCAACAAATGCAAAAGTTCATGGTCCTTTCTTTAAAAAAGAAAATATAAACAATGCAATACAAATAAAATGTCCACATTTTTATCAAAAAACACATAATATT
>JBHPBZ010000060.1:0-3783 GCA_042576165.1 Candidatus Babelota bacterium
TGTCTAATGAACAAGAATCATAACAACAAATTTCGACTAGAAGTAAAAATGAACAGGTTTTAGATAAACTTCAAGTTGAAAAAGAAAGAGGAATAACGGTAAAGGCACAAACGGCTTCTATTTTTTATGAATATGATGGTGAATTGTATCTTTTAAATTTGATTGATACTCCAGGTCACGTTGATTTTAGTTATGAAGTTTCGCGTTCGCTTTATGCATGCCAGGGGGCGGTTCTTCTTGTTGATGCGGCACAAGGTGTTCAGGCGCAAACTATGGCAAATTTTTATCTTGCTTTTGAACAAGATCTTGTAATAATTCCTGTGCTTAATAAAATTGACATGGTAAATGCAGATATAGATCGTATATCAAAAGAAGTTAAAAGTGCTTTTGATATACCAAAAGACGAATTACTATTTATATCCGCAAAAACAGGAAAAGGAGTAGCGGGGCTTTTACCAGAAATTATTAAAAGAATTCCTTCTCCGACAGGCGAAGAAGAAAAACATCTAAAGGCCTTACTTTTTGATTCTTGGTATGATGAATATCGAGGAGTTATTTGCTTGATTGAGGTTATTGATGGTCATATTAAGAAAGGAGATAGGATAACCTCTGCGTATAGTGAACAAAATTATGAAGTTTTGGATATTGGGTTAATGTATCCAGACCCTCAATCAACAGGTTCGCTTTATACTGGGCAGGTTGGCTATTTGATTTCTGGTATGAAAACTGTAAAGGAAGCGAGTGTTGGTGATACTTTTTATCATGCAAAATATCCAGTAAAACAATTGCCTGGTTTTAAGCCAGCAAAACCAATGGTATTTGCTGGAATTTATCCAATTGAAAGTTCTGACTACGAAGAACTTCGTGATTCAATTGAAAAATTAACATTGAATGATCCTAGTATTAGTGTTGAAAAAGAAAGTTCTACCGCTTTAGGGTTAGGATTTAGGTGTGGATTTCTTGGTTTGTTGCATATGGATGTCTTTAAACAGCGTTTAGAGCAGGAACATGGTATTTCAATTATTGCAACTTCACCAACAGTACTTTATAAGATTAAGCTTACAGATGGTAAAGAAGTTTTTATAGAAAAGCCATCAGATTTTCCTGATAAGGTTAAAATTGATAAAGTTTTGGAACCTATGGTTAATGCAACAATAATTACGCCAAAAGAATATTTGGGACAAATATTAGCTCTTTGTCAATTACGTAGAGGGGTGCAAACTGATTTAAGTTATTTAGATGAATATAGAGTTGTATTGAAGTATAGAATGCCTCTTAATGAGATAATTATTGATTTTTATGATAAACTGAAATCTTCTAGTTCTGGTTATGCTAGTTTTGACTATGAAGAAGCTGAATTTCAGGATGCAGACCTGGTTAGAATGAATATTCTTTTAAATGGAAAGCTGGTTGATGCCCTTTCTGTAATTGTTCATAGAGATAAGGCATATTACCTTGGAAGACAAATTGTTAGCAAATTAAGAAAAGTTATACCTCGTCAGTTATTTGAAGTTGCGATTCAGGCAGCAATTGGTGCAAAAATAATAGCTAGAGAAAGTGTTGCAGCTTTGCGTAAAAATGTTATTGCAAAATGCTATGGTGGTGATATTACGCGGAAACGCAAACTTTTAGAAAAACAAAAAGAGGGTAAAAAGAGGATGAAGCAGGTTGGAAATGTGGAACTTCCACAGGAAGCGTTTTTATCTATTTTAGATACAAAAGAGTGAGGTTTTTCCCATGAAGAGAAGGAAGGGGTTTTACTCAATTTCAGTTGTTGCAAAAATGTTTTCTGTTCATCAGCAAACCATACGTATGTATGAAAAAGAAGGATTAATTAGCCCTAAAAGAACAGAAGGAAATACACGATTATTTTCTGAGGAAGATGTTGATCGCTTAGAGGAAGTTATTAATCTTACTCATAAGATGGGTGTAAATATTGCTGGTGTTCAGATGATTTTAAAATTGCAAAAAAAGATTAAAAAGTTACAAGACGAAATGAACGGTTTATTTGAACAGGTTAGTGGGAATTTAGAACAAGAGAGTGACGAATATAGGCGAGACATAAAAAAACAGGGTAGAAAACTGCTTGATATTAAAGAGCAGAGTGAGAAAAAAATAAAAAAGGCAGGAGGTCCTATAGATATTGATCAAGAATATTCAGTTGATAAAAGTAGTAAGAATGAAGAAAAACAAAATCAAGACTTTGATTTGGGTAGATCGTCTGCTTCTGATGAATCGCCTGATTCTGATGAATCGTTTGATGATTGGGAAATTGAATACGAAGAGAGTGATTAAAATATTGTAGGAGGCCTTATGTTTTGGAATCAAATTAAAACAGTCTTTCTTTTAGCTGGATTAAGTGGATTATTATTATTAATAGGTTATTGGATTGGTGGACGTGGCGGAATTATTGTTGCCTTCGTTCTTTCATTGTTGATGAATTTTTTTTCATATTTTTATTCTGATAAAATTGTTCTTAAAATGTACGGAGCAGAGTTGCTTGATAAGGTCAAGTATAGTTACATATATGATATGGTTGAAGAGTTGTCTCAAAATGCAAAAATTCCAATGCCAAAATTGTGGTATATTAAAAATTCAATGGCCAATGCTTTTGCAACGGGTAGAAACCCAGAGCATGCTTCTGTTGCCGTAACTCAAGGTATTATAGATGTTTTAGATGAACATGAATTGCGTGGAGTTCTTGCTCACGAACTTTCACACGTAAAAAATAGGGATATTTTGATTGCAACTGTTGCTGCAACAATTGCGATGTCTATTGCGTATTTGGCTACTATTTTAAGATGGTCATTTATTTTGGGGAGTGGAAGAGATAATAACCGAAGAGGTGGAATTGGGGCAATTTTGGTTGCAATTATTATGCCGATTGCTGCAACAATGATTCAACTAGGAATTTCACGTTCAAGGGAATATTTAGCGGATGAATCGGGCGCCGAAATTTCTCATGATCCATTGGCTCTTGCCTCGGCTTTAGAAAAACTGTCTTTTGATGCAAAAAATAAAAATTTAAAGCCAAAATCTACTGCACAAACAAGTACTGCGAGTTTATTTATAGTTTATCCATTTGCAGGCAATGGTTTAATTAATTTATTTTCAACACATCCTCCAATGAAAAAAAGAATTGCAAAATTGCGAGCAATGGCTAGATAAATAATGAAAAACAACATATCTTCAATTTTTGCTGATAAAAGTTGGTTTACTTTGGCCAACTTTTTAACTTTCAGTAGAATAATTCTTACTCCTGTTATTGTTTATCAAATTTTTTATCAAAATTGGTTAAACGTTTTTTCTTTGATTTTGTTTGTTTCGTTAACAGATTTATTTGATGGTTATTTGGCAAGGAAATTTAATCATGGAACAAATCTTGGAAAAGTGTTAGATCCGATAGCAGATAAATTTTTGTTAGTTTCTTTGTTTGTTTCTTTGGCTTTTTTACATTCACCTTCTTTTTTTATTCCATACTGGTTTGTAGGTTTGATTGTTTTACGGGAGTCAATTATTTTGATTGGATCAATGTTGCTTTTAGTTTCAGATAAAAGTTTTCAGGTTGAGCCAACAATTTTTGGAAAACTTACAACTTTTTTTCAACTAATATTTATAGTATGGATTTTTCTTTGTTATTTTTTTTGTTGGGCTCCTGCAAAGACATATTATGTTTTGACAAGCCTATTAGCAATTTTTTCAATTTTATCATTAATTCAATATATAAAAATTGGATTTGATTTTTTTCAAAAAAAATAATTTAATATTTTTGATTTTCAATTA
>JBHPBZ010000061.1:0-3631 GCA_042576165.1 Candidatus Babelota bacterium
TAATAAAGTAACATTAAGTAGTGCAATGTTACCTGCCAATTATGATCTATTAATGATTGGTGGTGCAGGGGGATTTGGAAAGAGTACTGATGATGGAGTTTCTTGGCAACAAATAAGTGGAATTGCGGCTGGATTAACTGCAATAAAATATAATCCTGTATATGAGAATTTTATATTAGCAGTTGGTTTTAATTTTTATGATGTTATAAGTTATGATGGTGGCATTAACTGGATTGAGAGGCGTTTTGCAGTATCAGGACTTGATATTTATGATGTTATTTTTAGTCCCGATGGGAATTATGCTTTGAAGTGTGGAGGTTCTGGTAGGATTTATAAGACGACAGATTTGGCAAATTCTTGGGTACGCGTAAATAATACTTCGGGTGCTTTCAGGGGATTTGTTTATAGTAATCAATTAAAATGGATTATTTGTGTGGGGGGTTCTGGAAGCATTAGGCGCTCAGAAAATGATGGTGATAATTGGGTTGATTCTAAAGTTAATGTAGATACAAATATAGATTTGCGCGCAGTTACAAGCAATCCTATTAATGGAACATTACTAACTGTTGGAGACTCTGCTACGGCTTATACAAGTACCAATGATGGATTACATTGGAAAGAATATGCAATAGGAGGAGCTGAAACTTTTAGAGCTGTTGCTTATAGTCCTGATGGAAGTTGTGTAATTGCAGTAGGAAATAATGGAAATATTTACAAAAGTACTGATGATGGTCAAACATGGTCTGTATCAAATTCTATAGAAGGTGGCGGATCAGTTACAGGAGTTCTTGATTCTATTCAATTTAGTCCTGATGGAAGATATGTAATAGTTACCAATGGTTCTCAATATATTTATAAGAGTACTAATAATGGTGCAACCTGGGTACAAGTAGATACTGGGATAGCAAAAGATTTTAATTCTGTTGAATTCAGACCTCGAGGAAATTATATGTCACCTATTCCTGCGGGACAAACTTATAATCAAGCTGTTTCTAATTCAATTGTTTTTAGTGATTTGCAAAATGGAACAGATCCAGATGCTGAAATTTTTATTTTAAGTGGGTCTGAATTAGATCTAGATGGAAAAATGTATTTGTAAAATATTAGACGTAATGAATAATAAGCTTTTAAAGTTTTAAAAATATTCAAATTTTTTTTATAAAACATGCAATCTTTTTGCTTTGAGAGGTCACTATAATAGAATTTATAATGTTAATTATAAATTCTATTATATTACTGCTGTGATTTTGTAATATAATTTTTTTATATTGTTTTTGAAACTATCTTTTTTATATTGTAAATTTAATTTTTCTAGATTAGTAGATTATTTAAAGGAGAGAGTATTATGAAGACTACGAAGTGTTTATTAATGTTATCAACATTAATTTTCTTATTTGGAAATGTTTATTCTGCTGGCAACGTAAACGGGAGAACTTCTGTTCAATATTTGATATACAATCATATGTTTAATACAGATGGTTGGGCAGAAGGTTTTGTAAAATTTGTGAACGGTTTTACTATAAAAGATGGGATGGTGAATCTTAGAATTACAGAGTCAGTTGGTAGAGGAATTGATTTAAGATTCAACGGAATCTTATTATTAACGGATGATTTGCATCTTGCAACTAATGTGACATTTTCTTCGAATGGTCGAATAAGAGGAGAAGGGAATGCTATTATTCTTGATGGTGATCTGATAATTCCTGATGGTGATTGTCTGCACTTTATCTCTAATGCAATGATTGATGGTCAAGGGCATGATATAGTATTGGGTAATAATGCACAGATTCTAGTTGATTCGAATTATACTTTAACTTTAAAAAATCTAACCTTAAAAAATACAGTTAATACTATCAGTCGTCCTGCAGTAAAGTGTGGCGGTTGGAATGGAACATTAGCACTTGATAATGTTAATCTAGCATTAAATGATGATTTTTATTTTTATAGCGGACAATTCTTTATTTACAATGATGTAGTGTTTACTGGTTCATCGGAATTTGTTTATTGGGGAGTAAGGCCTAGTTATATTGCTCCACATTCAACACTGTTTTTTGATGAAGGAACGACTTTTGATTTTATACCATCAACTACAGATTCCACTTTAATTAAAATGTTAGATTCAACTTCAGCACTCCATTTTAATGGTTGTACAATAAAATCAACATATACAGGTTTTCAACTAACTAAAGGTAAAGTTTACTTTGATAACAAAGTTACAATTACAAGTGCTGCAACTCTAACGTTAAGTGATTTAACTGAAATTGCTTCTTTAGATTATGGTTCTGGTTGGATTGATTCAGTTGCCTGGAGTCCAGATGGAAGATTTTTGGCAATTGGGGGATTGGGTTCCGCTGTAGTAGGTCAGGAGTTACAAGTCTATTCATTTGATGGATCAAGTTTAAATTTTATCGATTCAATGCCTTATCTAAGTTGGATTTATTCAGTTTCCTGGAGTCCGGATGGAAGATTTTTGGCAATCGGGGGAAACAGAAGTGTAGATGAGGTAATAGTTTTTTCATTTAATGGATCAAGTTTAGCGCCGGTTGTTTTTTTAGATTATGGAGCTCAAGCTCTTTCAGTTTGCTGGAGTCCAAGTGGTAGATATTTGGCAATTGGGGGATATAATCCAGGTACTGTAAACCATATTCAAGTCTATTACTTTAATGGAACAGCCTTAAATTATGTTACTGGTCGGCCTTATGGCTCTATTCCTGATTCTGCCGTTAAATCACTTTCCTGGAGTCCAGATGGAAGATTTTTAGCAATTGGTGGACATGAGTCACTTTCAAATAACGAGTTTTTAATCTTTTCATTTGATGGATCAGCTTTATCAATCGTTGCTGAAGAGAATTATGGAGATACGATTTATTCAGTTTGCTGGAGTCCAGATGGAAGATTTTTGGCAATTGGGGGAGAAAATCCAGATTTGGTAGGTGAGGATTTACAAGTCTATTCATTTAATGGTTCAAGTTTAACAAAAATGGATTCAAAGGATTATGGAACTAGAATTGAATCAGTTTCATGGAGTCCAGATGGAAGATTTTTGGCAATTGGGGGATATAATCCAGATAGTGTAGATGAGGAGCTACAAGTCTATTCATTTAATGGTTCAAGTTTAACGCCGGTTGTTTCAGAGCTTTATGCAGAGAGAATTGTTTCAGCTTGCTGGAGTCCGGATGGAATATTTTTGGCAATTGGTGGAATTGATTCAGCTATTGGAGGTGAGGAGTTACAAGTGTACCGTTCCAATTTCGGTCCGGATTTGCAAACTCAAGCTTTGTCTAATTCTATTATTTTTACTGATTTGAAAAATGGAATCGAGCCGAATGCAAATATTTGTGTTTTAGGTGGAGCTGATATTAGCTTAGACGGCCATATTTATATTTAGTAAATTAAAAAATAATAAGGTTTTAGGAAACTCACATTCGTTGGTTTTGGAAGATGATTTCGAAATTCCTGCAGGAGAAACGTGGTATTTAAGTGGAAATATTATTATTCATGGAAATGGATGTAAAATCCAATCTATTTTATGATTACACCTGCATATGAGCATGATATGAGTGCTTTTAAAAAAATTAATTTAAACCTACCCGTGAATGCATTGTTGTATGCCGACAAGGCTTATAATAAT
>JBHPBZ010000062.1:0-3582 GCA_042576165.1 Candidatus Babelota bacterium
ATATAGCAAAGTTTTTATTCATAATTAGTGAATAAAAACTTAATAAATCAAATCTGGTTTAATAGATGAAAAGAGAAGCTAAATAAAAAGAAACAATAAGCCCCGAAAATACTAACGTTTTATGGAAATACACGCCAATAACTTTATCAGTTATTAAAAATCTATCCTCGCCCCCAACAATATTGGTTCAAAGTAATAAAAAAGATGATCTTTAAAAAAAATCCCTAGAATTTAACTAATCTAATAATAACTCTAGGTCTTCTGTTTTATTTTGCCAATTTTTTAATTCTTCCTTATTCTTTTCCAATTCATTAGCTAGCTGTAAGGCAACTAAAACAGCAATTTTATAATTATCTTTAATAAGAGTTTTGCTTGCCACGTTTTTCATTAATAAATCTACTAATTCTGCAGCTTTTATTGTCCGCTGTCCCAGCTCATTAGTAGATATTACATAACTTTTACCAAAAATTGTTACATTGAACTTTTTTAATTCTTCCATAATTATATCAACTATTTTCTAGTATTTTTTTTTCGGGAGTCTCTAAGGAGCCTAAACTATCCAAAAGGTCTTCTATTGAATTCTTCAAAATTTTTGTTTCACTTTCTAATTGCTCAGCGCTTTTATTATTGTTAATCAAGCTATTTTCTAATTGGGTAGCTTTTTGACGAAACTTTTCGTTTTCAATTTTTAAAAGTCCATTCGCATCTTGCAGTTCTTTGTTCTTCTGAATTATACGAAGAACCTTTTTCTCAAGTTCCTCCAACTGCTTCATCTTTTTCCCTTTTCATTTAAAAACCAGAAAAATCAATTCTTCTTACATTAAGAATATCTTAATGTAAGAAGAATTGATTTTTCAAGAATTTTTATTTTTTGCCATATCAGCTAATCTTGTAAACGCATTAGGCTCAAAAATAGCTAATTGACTTAACATTTTTCTATTTATTATAATATTCAACTTCTTCAAGGCATTTATAAATTTGCTATAAGAAATATTATTATTCTTACAAGCAGAACTTATCCTTGTTATAAAAAGAGCTCTAAAATCTCTCTTTTTTTTCTTACGTCCTATAAAAGCAAATTCCATAGCTCTTAAAAAAGTTTCTTTAGCCCTTCTAAAAACATTTTTTCTTTGTCCCCAATACCCTTTTGTCTCTTTTAATAATCTTTTGTGTCTCTTGCGTGCGACAACACCACGTTTAACTCTACTCATTTACTTAACCTCATCTTAATTATCTTATAAACTTTCCTTAGCTGTCTTATGATATTTTAACCACAACTTGACACTAGCAACAAATATCAGAAAGGCTAAGGATTTAAAACAAACCTATACTATGAATAAGGCAATAATTTTGTAATATTTTTACTAGATTTACCTTTTAAGTAATCAGACAAACGCAACTTTCTGCCTTGTTTGCTAGTTTTAGCCCATGCATGATGTCTATTATATGCCTTAGATCTCTTTATTTTGCCAGTACTACTTTTCTTAAATCGCTTTTTAGATGCAGAATGGGTTTTCATTTTTGGCATTTTAAAATCCTTGTACTTACACAATTAGTTTAATAATTTAAAAATTAATTACGATATAATAAATTATATCCTATTTTTTACTATAAAAACAGTCCCTATTTACTTTAAATAGTAAATTTTAGACCAAAATGGACCGCCTCGTTTTTCTTTTTCCTGAACTAAATTACCAATATCACTACTTGCTAAATCATCATCTATTCTCTGGAAGATTCCCCTCCCTAGATCATTTATCATGATAAACTCTCGCCCCCTAAATTGTATTGTAAATTTAACCTTTTTTCCACTAGTTAAAAATCCAATAGCCCTGTTGAGCTTGGTTTTATAATCCTGATCTCCAATATTTGGGCGCAATTTAATTTCCTTAACCTGAATAATTTTTTGTTTCTTTTTTGCTTCACTGAGTTGTTTCTTTTTTGTATACAAAAATTTACCAAAGTCCATAATTTTAGTAATTACGACTGAGTCTTTTTCACCTACTTGAACCAAATCTAAACCAGCTTCATTAGCCAAATTCAAAGCTTCAATTTTCGAAATAACCCCTATGTTTTCGCCTTTTTGATTAATTACTTGTACACTTGAAGCTTTAATTTGATTATTAACAGTATAATTACTGCTTGCCATCCTATTATCACTATTATGATTATTAAATCTGTTTTTGCTCACTCAAAAAATCCTTTGGTTAAGATTTATTATTTTCTTCATCATGCCTCTTTGTAACAGAATCAAGAATCCTTTTAAAAAGCTTTTCGTCTGCTTTTAATTTTGTCAGACAATTATCTCTACCTTGTGCAAGTTTTTCTCCATCAATAGAAAACCATGCTCCACTTTGATTGACAACTCCACACTCAACTGCAGCTTCCAATAAATCCAATTCCTTGCTAATACCATGTCCAAAAATAAGATCTACCTGAACTTTTTTAAATGGTGGAGCAACTTTATTTTTAACGACTTTAACTGATATTCTATTTCCAAAAGCTATGTCATCTTTTTTTAATGTAGCAATTCTTCTCACATCCAGCCTCACTGAAGAATAAAATTTGAGAGCATTTCCTCCAGTGGTAGTCTCCTTGCTTGCATATGGCGAACCACCAATCTTATGCCTAATCTGATTAATAAAAATTAAAACAGACTTTGATTTATGAACTACCGGAGTTAATTTACGCAAAGCCTGAGACATTAATCTTGCATGAACCCCAACATGATAATCTCCCATATCTCCTTCAAGTTCAGCTTTAGGAACTAATGCAGCAACTGAATCAATAACAAGCATATCAACAGCTCCAGAACGAATAAGCACTTCCGCAATATCCAAAGCTTGTTCACCAAAATCAGGTTGCGAAATAATTAAATCATTAATATTTATGCCTATACTAGAAGCATAAACAGGATCCATGGCATGTTCAGCATCGATAAAAGCACAAATACCGCCTTTTTTTTGCGCTTGTGCAATCGAATGCAAAGTTAGCGTTGTTTTTCCTGATGATTCTGGACCATAAATTTCAATAATTCTTCCTCTAGGTAAACCACCTACTCCTAAAGCTTGATCGATTAATATTGAGCCAGTTGAAATGGTTTTCATTCCATCATCAATATTTTTTTGGCCTAAAAGCATTACTGAACCTTTTCCAAATTGTTTATCTATTTGCGCAAAGGCCCCCTCTAATGCTTTTTGTTTGTCTAAATTAACTATTTTTGCAGATTGTTTTGCTTTTTGGTGCATAAATAAAGCTTTCTTTTAGAATTTTTTCAACTTTTCTATTTTAGCATTTCTCAACAAAGATGCAATAAATGCCCCCGTATAGCCATTAGAAAGATTTGTTTTTTCATCTGAAATAATACTTTCTTTTTGGGCATTAAACCCTGGTAGGTCAACTTTTTCTGTTTCGAGCAATTGAACCAAATAATAATTAGAGTTATCTTTAGCTGCAAGAACTTGAATCTTATCTTCATCTAAAACAAAGGCCTTATCAAGAACAGCCTTAGGGATTAATTTAGAAGAGTCATTTTTTTACAATTTCTTCAATTCTTGTTGGATTAATTCTTCCATCCTGAAT
>JBHPBZ010000063.1:0-3529 GCA_042576165.1 Candidatus Babelota bacterium
GATTTTGATAAAAAATATTTAGATAAATTTTTTAATTTTGAATTAACCAAATATGAAAAAATGATTAAATCATCACATTTTTATGATAATGAAAATAAAAGAGATTTGACCATAAAAGAAATATCCAAGATTTCAAAAGTATTAAGCCCTGTTGGATGCGGAAATATTTTATTTTCAGATTTTAAATTTGGAATATTTCTTGGATCTACAATAATAACATTCTCTTTTGATAAAAAATTTGGAGATATTGTAATTAACTTTAATATGGATTCTATTTTTGAAGATAAAAAAACAAAAGTAATTGATAATCTTAAAAAAGTTCTTGAAAAAGCTATATCAATTAAAAAGGAATACCTTATTCCAGTGATTTTTTTTGGTGTAGAACCTGCTGAAGATAAAGATACCTGTTTATTAAAACTTGATGACAATGTAAATATAAATTTACATCAAATTATAAAACAAATTTTGAGCTCAGTTGAAAAATAAAGATTTAGAATGAATTTTTCTGATGAAAATATAGTTTTTAGTTCAGAGGATAACGCAAAACTTTTGGTTATCTCGGTGCAATATTGTGTTGAGAATTACATTGCTTTTAATGTACAAGTAAAATCTGGAAATTTTCAAGGAGAATCGAATTTTTGCATTTCTAAAAAAGAAATTATTTCGACACTGGATGTTTTATCTAAAATGCATTCGAATTTAAATGGAATGTGTAGTATTAAAGATACTGATTCTGATGCATATATAAATATAGAAGTAGATAATCGGGGACATTGTAATGTGTTTGGTCAAATAGGAGGGAGTCATCAAGATCATTTGATGAGATTTAAATATTGTGCAGATCAGACATTGTTATATAATTTAATAAAAATATTTGAAAAATCTTTAGAATCCTGTGATTAGTATTAATAGATCATATAGATTTTATTGATAAAAAGTTTAGCTCCATAAAAATATGGAGCTATTTTTTATGAGAAAAGTTCTCATATGTAAATGCTTCAGATCAAGAAAAGGCAAAGAAGTCGGACAAGTTTGTGGAAATGCTTGCAAAAGATGCTGAATTTTTGTCTTCAAATGATTTTGGAAAAACACTTGAAGACAAAGCTACCAATTTAGCGAAGCTGTTTAAAAAAGAACAATCTTTACAAAAAGCTGTTAGTGAAAAATTAACTCTTAGTGAATTTTTCACTAAGAGTTAATTTTGCTAAAAAGAATAATTTTGGAAAGAATGTTGGAAGTGTTGGGAATTTAGCAAATGAAAAAGGAAAAGCGTTTGATGATAGTAATCAATATTCACGTCCAATACCAACTCGTTACACATCATTTTTGTTTCAGGATACTCCAGAATTTTCACCTCAACCATTTCAGTTTCAAAAACCGCCAATGTTTGCTGAAAGCAAACCATATCAACAACGATGTACAACTTCAACTACGTCTACTAATTCAACTGCTTCAAATACCACAAATAAAAAGATTGCTCCCGAAGATATTGGTGTTGAAGGAATGCAATATACTGAAAAAGACTCGTCTGATATTGTTGCTGAGATTGGACATGCAAATACAGAAGCTTTAAGAATAAAATATGGTTATTTAAAATCTCAATATAAAAAACATGCTCAAGATGTATATGAAGCTTCAAAAGAAATAAGAAAGATAGTAAAAACCGGTCATGTTTTTGGATATGATCCTGAATCAGAACAATTATTACAATTATCAAAAGATCTTGTAAAAGCACAAAAATATCTTTTAAGTATTATGTCTGAATATTCAAAAGGAGCTTTTGGTGATTCGGTAAAAACGGTCAAAGAGTTTTTGGAGATGTGTAAACATCCAGTTGAAACTCTAAAAGCTATTGGATTTAGTACAATATTAGCTTCGGCATTAGTTTTTAATGATGGCTCATTATCATTTGAAGATGCACAAAGAAAAGAAGATTTAATTAGGCATTATACAGAAGGTATTAATAAAGAAATAATTAATTTTTTTACAAATACCTCAGATCAAGAAAAGGCAAGAAAAGTTGGACAAGTTTGCGGCCGCATTGTTACAGGTTTTTTGTTAGCTAAGGGAATAAAAGTTGTTAAAAACAAGGTTATTTCTTCTGCTTCAAAAGTGGTTAAAAATATTACTAACATTATAAAAGGCGAAGAGGCCTTTGTTGATAAATTAAAAAAACTTGATCCTAAAATTAAAAAAGTTCTTACTCCTGTAACTACAGGTATTGAAGAAGCTTCGAATATAATAGAAAAATCTAAATTTAAGCCAAAGAATGTTGGAAAAGTTACAGGATCGGTTAAAGATAATGTTAATGTTGTAGGAAATGAAATAAATAAAAGAGGAAAGGTTTTTGAAGATTTTGAGAAGTTGTCTAGGAGTGTAGGGAAGAAAGTTAAAGTTTCTACAGAACTTGTCAATGAAATTCAAAAGTGGCCAAAGTTAAGTTTGGATAAACTAAAAACAATTGGGATTAAATCTTTACAAAAAGATATTAGAGCCATTTGGGGATCGGCGGAGGATGCTTGGAATTTTTTTAATGCTCAAGTTATATCTCTTAAAGAAGTGAAGAAGGGGGTTTTTGTTGGTAAAGATACAGATGGTATTATATTTACCTATAGAGCGGCTTCGAAATCGGGTCCTCCAACTATAGATGTAAATGGAGTTTTGGGATTAAGAAAAATAAAATTTATAAATAAGGATTTATGATGATTATTAATCATAGTGATGATAGAGTTTTTTTGAAAAAAATATTTGAAAGAGTATTTGTAAGCAATAATGCTTTTAACAAGATGTTTGTTTCATCAATTGAAAAAAAAATAATAGTATGCCCAACTGCGGGATATTATCTCTCTGAAGATCAATATTTAGCTCTTAATAATACAATTAAACAGTATGGTGAGGAGTTCTATTACTTATCAGAAGTTGAAGGTGAAGCTTTTAAAGAAAAAGGTATTGATAATATTCATTGTTATCAACACTTAGAATTAAATATTGATACAACATATGCAGAATATTTTAATAAGAATATTATTTTTGAAAATGCATTTTATTCTTCTTCTGCAAAATGGGGTGTTATTGTTTCGCATGAAGATTTTGCTGTAATTGGTGGAACGCAAAAATTTATTGCAACGTTTAAATCGTTATATCCAAATTGGAAGAGTGACCAAGAAGAATTTTTGAAAATTATAAATTATTGGGGCAAACAAAGTAATAATAATTTGAGCTGGATTCATGATTTTATAAAGTACATAAATGAATAAATTTGTTATTAAACAAGATTTACTTTTTTGTTGGGGCTTATTAGATGTTGAAAAAAAAGACGAAAAAATTTTTACTATTTTTTTATGAGAGTCATATCTTTATAATGTTTAAAAAATACCATTCATTCTAAAATAGATAAAAAAGAATTAGGTTTTTATTTAAAAAATACCTTAATTCTTAAATATTATGATGAACAAATTATAAATTATGAAATAAAAAATTGGATTCGAAGATGTAATTTGGAAAAAGGTGAAAAGTCTTTTAATTGCTT
>JBHPBZ010000064.1:0-3376 GCA_042576165.1 Candidatus Babelota bacterium
CTTCTAAATTATTTCATCGTAAAAAGATCTACAATTCCTCCATTTCCACCAACTAGAATTGTAAATACAATCAGGCAAAATATCCATCAGCCAAGCAATTAATTGCCACCTTTTTGTAATATATGCCTTTTTCTTTTTATTTTTAATAGCATCATAAATCCGTTCCGCCGCCTTTTTAGTTTTGGCTACCCAAAAAGCCCCGGGGATTTTATTTACATCAATGGATTCAACTTCTATTACTTTTTGATTAGCTTCAAAATCAATTTTATCGCCAATATCATTAGCACAACTTACACTAATAAAAATTAAATCTAAACTCCCCATCTCTTTAATAAGTTCACATAATTTTTTTACAGCAGTCTTTTTTTTAGAAATATCAATCTGCTTTATGTAAGATTTTGTTGGTATTTCTTTTTGCAGTGATTTTAGTAAATTTACTCTACGGCCAACCAATCCTACATTATAATCTCTAGCAATGCATTTTGCAGTTTGCCTACCCATTCCTGAAGTTGCTCCAATAATTATAGCGTTTTTATTATCAGGTTTTGCAAAAAAACAGCTTGTTACATTTATTAACAAAAAACAAAAAAATATAAACCTTTTTAAAAATATTTTACTCTCCTCAAACACACTTCTCTTTTTGTCAAAAGCTAACAAATATTCGATTTGATTAACAAGATTGCGACCAAATAGATTGTAATTCAAAATATGATACTACCTAAACTGGACAACTATAATCACTTGTTTGTCATCTTAAATTTATTTCAAGATACATAAATTTTTTCTATTTCGCCTCATTAGAAATCGATCCTGAAACAAGTTCAGGATGACAACACTAGAAACTTAGAATAGACAAATAAATACGAATTTTCTGTTAAATATGATTTTATAATCTTCCACTAAAATTTTAGCCCACAAATTAATACCAATTTTATTAAACCATTTTTTTTTACTAAAAAATTAGCTCGACTTTTTAAAGTCGAGCTAATTAGCTGTAATAATTTTATTTAAAATTTTATTTATTCCTTACTCATTTATTTTCCGCAGCATTTCTTGTATTTTTTGCCAGATCCACAAGAACAAGGATCATTTCTACCAACTTTAGGAGCGTCACGTTTTACAGTCTGTTTAGACCGATCTGCCATTTCATCACCACCAATCTGAACAGAAGCAAGTTCTTTTTCTCTTTCTCGTTCTATTTCATGAACATTTGCAGCAGTAAAACTTTCGGGGCTAATTCTAAACATACTTTGTACAATATCCCACTTGATTTGATACATCATATCCTTAAACAAATCGAATGCTTCTTTTTTATATTCAATTAATGGATTTTTTTGTCCGTAACCACGCAAACCAATACCTTCTTTAAGATGATCAATATTTTGTAAGTGATTTTTCCACGCCTGATCCACAGTTTCAAGCAAAATCCACTTTTCGGCATCCTTAATCATCTCTTCTTTAAATAAACCCCTAAACTGTTCATATTTATAGGTTAAAAAATCAATAATATTTTTTTCAAATGTAGTACTACTTTTTGCAATTAAATTCGCATTTTGCATTTCTGATTCAGAAATCTTTGTAAGCTGTTCAATTGAATGAAAAATATCTCTTTCTGCCAGAGAATCACACTTTGCTTTTGGGCAATAAATTGCAAAAATATTTGAAATTACATCAATAATCATGTGCTTTACAAGTTCTTGAATATGATCATCGCCTTCTAAAATCTCACGTCTGTAATCATATACTACAGTTCTCTGTTGATTTAATACATCATCATATTCTAAGAGGTGTTTACGAATTTCGTAATTATGTTTTTCTACTTTTTCTTGAGCTTTTTCTATACTACGAGAAATCATTTTATGTTCAATACTTTCGCCAGGCTTCATTCCAATGCGAATCATTGTTTTTTTAAGTTTTTCCCCGCCAAAAATTCTGATTAAGTCATCCTCTAAGGATAAATAAAATTTTGAAGATCCTCGATCACCTTGACGACCAGCACGACCTCGCAACTGATTATCAATTCGTCTACTTTCATGACGTTCTGTCCCAATAATTCTTAATCCACCTGCTTCTCTTACACCTGCTCCTAATTTTATATCAGTACCACGACCAGCCATATTTGTTGCGATTGTAACATTACCAAGCTCACCTGCTTCTTTTACAATTTCAGCCTCACTTTTGTGTTGTTTTGCATTTAAAACATTATGTGGAATATTTTCTTTATTTAACAAATAACTTAGATATTCGGATGTCTCAACTGCAATCGTACCAACAAGAGTTGGCTGCCCTTTTTGATGACACAATCTTATATCATTTATAACTTCATTAAATTTATCTTCTCTATTCAAAAATATAATATCTGGCTGATCATCTCGTATCATTGGTTTGTGTGTTGGAATAACATTAACTGCAAGTTTATAAATATTATGAAATTCACCAGCTTCGGTCTCTGCAGTACCTGTCATACCAGAAAGCTTTTTGTACATTCTAAAATAATTTTGCAAAGTTATTGTTGCAAGAGTTTGACTTTCCCTTTCAATCTTTACACCCTCTTTTGCCTCAAGAGCTTGGTGTAAACCATCAGAATATCTTCTTCCTGCTAAAATTCTGCCGGTAAATTCGTCAACAATCAATACCTCATTCTCACGAACAACATAATCAAAATCTTTTTTGAAAAGAGTATTTGCTTTTAGAGCTTGTTGTACATGATGTAATGTTAAAATATTCTCGGCTGCATATAAATTTTCTACACCCATTGCATATTCAACTTTGTCTATTCCATTCTCAGTAATCTGCACCGATTTAGCCTTTTCATCAACCTCATAATCTTCAACCTTTTTTAAAGGCAAAACTGCACGATTTGCTTTTAAATAAAGGTCACTTCCTTTTTCACTTGGTCCCGAAATAATAAGAGGCGTTCTTGCTTCATCAATCAGAATAGAATCTACTTCATCAACAATTGCATAATGCAAATCTCTTTGAACATAATCATCAAGATTGAATTTCATGTTATCTCTTAAATAATCAAACCCAAATTCATTATTAGTTCCATAAGTAATATCTGAATTATATGCTTTTTTACGATCCAGATCATCCATCTGATTTTGAACTGTGCCAACATCCATTCCAAGGTGTTGATAAATAGCATTCATCCATTCAGCATCTCTACGTGCTAAATAATCATTAACTGTTATAAGATGAGCTCCTTTTCCTGCAAGCGCATTTAAATATAATGGAAGCGTTGCAACAAGTGTTTTACCTTCACCTGTTTTCATTTCTGCAATTCTACCTCGATGCAAAATAATTCCACCAACTATTTGTACATCAAAATGACGCATATTTAATTTTCTTCTACCGGTTTCTCGCACTGTAGCAA
>JBHPBZ010000065.1:0-3354 GCA_042576165.1 Candidatus Babelota bacterium
AATAGAAAATGACAATATTATATTAATATGGCAAAAACATTATTATTCGCCAAAAATAGGGAAATTTAATGGCACAAGCAAAACATGGTGATAAAGTAAAAGTTCATTATACAGGCAAATTAAATGACGGAACAGTATTTGATTCTTCAAAAAAACGTGACCCTTTAGAATTTATAATTGGCGATAAAAAAGTAATTGTAGGCTTTGAGCAGGGCGTTCTGGGAATGGAACCAGGTGAAACAAAAACTGTTAAAATTAACTCCAAAGATGCATATGGCGATTCTCGTGAAGATATGATTATAAAAATTAGCAAAACACATCTTCCCAAAAATATAGAACCCAAAGTTGGACAAAATCTTCAAATAAAACAAGAAGATGGACAAATCATTGTTGTAACAATTACAAAATTAGACGACGAAACAATTACAGTTGATGCTAATCATCCATTAGCAGGTAAAGATCTAACTTTTGAAATAGAACTTGTAGAAATCGCTTAATTTTTAAATAAAAAAACTTGAGTAAAAATGATTAAAATTAAAAAATATATATTTCAGATTTTGTTAATTTTAATCATTTTTGCCAATTGTTCAGAATCAATACAAAAAAAGGAACAAAATTTAACAAAGAAGGATTATCAATTGAAACTAATCTGTTTTGATTTTGATGGAACTATTGCCAATACTTTACATATAGCCATGGATTGCGTTAATCAACTATCAGATGAATATAACTATATTCCCATAAAAAATATCAGTTTATTCCGCAACAAAAATATGCATGAAATAATTAGAAAAAATCTTGGATTATGGCTTTATCAAGTTCCAATGTACGTCAAAAAAATAAAATCTATTATGTTTAAACAAATACATAAAGCAAATATTTTTAATGAAATGCCAAAACTATTATCTCAACTTAGCAAAAACTATAAAATTGCTATTATAACTTCAAATTCAAAAAAAAATGTCGAAGTTGTCCTTAAAAAAGCAGAAATTCAAAACATAGATTTTATTCATTCTGACTCTTCGATATTTGGCAAAGGTTTAGTAATCAAAAATTTCATTAAAAAACACAATCTAAGCAATAAGGAAATAATATATGTAGGGGATGAGGTTAGAGATATTAGAGCATGTAAAAAAATAGGAGTAAAAATTATTTCTGTCTCATGGGGATACAATTCCGGCGAACTTCTCATTAAAGAAAAACCTGATTATTTAGTAAATAAACCATACGAAATATATGAAATTTTAAAAAAACAAAAAAATTAATACCAGTTGACAAATAATTAACTTGTTTTACTATCAAAGTAGTATGACAATTTAATTATTATATTCTTTCTTAGGAGTCCGAAAAAATGGTAATTACTTACCCTAATCTATATATAGCCAACATAGTTGCTATAAAAGGCTTATTTCGCGACTCTATGATAAATCACCTTCTATTTGCCATTTAAATTCGAATTAGCCTAAATCAGGCAACTATAAAATAAAATTTTAAAAATTATAAAAAACAAAGTTTTTTAGATGGGTAATTTTTGCATAACCCATCTAAACTCAACCTTACAAATAAATTTAAGGAACAATATTATGAATAACATTTTAATAAAAATAAAAAATGTAAAAAAATATTTTTATGATAAAAATAAAACCATAAAAGCCCTCGATGGAATCAATCTGGATATCTTTAAAGGTGAAATTATAGGTCTTCTTGGCGCTAATGGCGCAGGAAAAACAACATTATCATCAATTATTGCAACTTTGCATCCTGCAACAGAGGGTGATATTTTATTTGATGAAAAATCGATTTATAAAGATATAAATAATTATCGTTACCAAATTGGTTATTGTCCTCAAAAACCCAATCTTTTTAATGATTTAACAGTAAAACAAAACTTGTATTTTGCAGGAAAATTCTTCGAAATCCCAGAAAGTGAAATCCAAAAACGCATTAATGATTTTACAAATAAATATCAACTACAAGCCTACCTTGATTCAAAACCTGACGTTCTATCTGGCGGATACAAACAAAGAGTTTTACTAGCAAGATCTTTGATGCATAACCCCAAGCTTTTAGTTCTTGATGAACCAACAGTCGGACTTGATCCTCATATCAGACATCAACTTTGGGAAACAATTAGAGAATTAAAAAAGCAGGGTGTTACTGTAATTCTAACAACACATTATCTTGATGAAGCAGAAATACTTTCGGATAGAATTTGCATTTTGCAAAAAGGCAAAATTCAACTAATTGATACACCTAAAAATTTAAATACTACTTATCAAAAAAGTAGACTCGAGGATGTATTTTTGCAACTTATGCACGAAGAAGCAAAATAACAAATAAGGAAATAAATTATGTTTAAAAAAATTAAAAATTATATCAATATTTTTTGGCAATTATTAAAAGTAGATATTTGCATCTATAAGCAAAACATATTTACATCAATTGTTGATAACATGGTTTGGATTGCATGCACAATACTTTGTGCTGCATATGTTTTGCCTACTCTTGGAATTTTTAAGGATTACGGCGCATTTTATGCTGTTGGAACAATTGCAAGTAGCACAATGTTTGAATTATTCACAACAACTACATGGTTTGTTTCTGACATAGATGGAAATAAAACAATCTCATATCCACTAACTTTACCGATTCCGTCATGGATGGTTTTATTACAAAAATCTTTTGGTTATGCAGTAAGAACAATGCTTATAATGCCAATAATGCTACCATTGTGCAAAATATTGTTATGGAACAAACTTAGTTTTGCAAATTTTTCTGTATTAAAATTTATTTTAATCTTTTTTGCAATAAACTTTTTTGGTGGAATATTTTCTATATTTATGAGCAGTATTATAAAAGATATGAATCACATTAATACTGCATGGACAAGAATACTTTTTCCTCTTTGGTTTTTTGGGAGTTCACAGTTTACTTGGCAAACATTAAAACAACTATCCCCCAAACTTGGATACTTAAATTTATTAAATCCATTAACTTATCCATCAGAGGGAATCCGAGCTGCTGTTTTGGGCCAAAAAGGTTATATATCTTTTTGGATTTGTTTTTTTGCAACAATATTTTTTAGCATTATACTTGGTTTTTATGCAATTACAAAACTAAAAAAACGCTTGGATTATGTTTAGATAACTTAAAATGGCTTAATCTAAAACTGTCCACCGTGGATTTATATTAAGCCATTTTGATTTCTTATTTTGTGAATTCAAATTGTTAATACAATACATATAACTAGTACTATATCAAACATAATATCCAATTTTTTTTCTAAGATTTTTTAAAATCTCAAAAATAACATTTTTTAATTCGGCGAGTTCATTTTTTAGATTAGAATTTTCG
>JBHPBZ010000066.1:0-3037 GCA_042576165.1 Candidatus Babelota bacterium
AGTAAGAAGAATATGTTTTTTAAATTAATAATTTTCATTCATTTAAATTTTAATTTTGCTTTTAGATAATATTTTTTTAAAACCGATGGGAATTTCTTGTCTTTTGTCGATTCCAATGTTTGCTAATTTATCTGCCACTTTGTTTTTTTCTCTTAATACATGCGATATCTTATAGCTTACGTTTTCTAGCAATTGGTCAACCAAAGTTTTCATTTTAAATAAAATGGGATTTTTAACTCGATATTCTCCATTCATTTGCTTTACTAAAAGTTCAGAATCGGAAAATATTTTTATATTGGTGAGTGTAGTAATATTGCCAAAATTTATTTTTTGTTTTTTCAACTCTTTTTTTATTGTAAATAGGGCAAACAATAAAGATAAGTATTCAGCCTGATTATTTGTTTTAGTCCCCAAATAAATTCCGGACTCGATGGGGCTTTGATTTTTATTTGTTATATAAATACCAGCACCAGCTTTTCCGGGATTTCCACGAGCAGCTCCATCAACAAATATTTTCCAAGTATGTGACATTAAAAATCCCGTTTTTATAATTTTATATTTTTTATTTATTGTCTTGTATTTGTATTTTTTCTTGTTCTTCGCAATATAAAAAACGATAACAATTTCTGCATGGTAAAACATTAGATTTTCTTAAAACGGCCAAATCTTGTCGTAAAATTTCATAATAACAAGAGCTGCAACACTCACCTAAAACAGGAACGATAGGGTCTGAAACCTTGAGAATCATTCGTTCATATTTATCCACCCATGCTTTTGGGATTAATTTTAAAGTTTCTTGTCTACTGATCAACAAAGTTTCTTTGCGATTACTATGATCCTTAAAAGATTCATTTTGATGAATGATTCCTTCTTTTAGTAGGCTTATTTTTTCAAAAACGTCCTCTTTTTTTTGGTTGAAGTTTTTTTCAGCACTTTCAAGTTGGTGCCATGCTCTTACTAGGATATCATCTTGTGCAATTATTTTTTGTGTTATTGATTTTAATTCTTTTTCGAAAGCTTTATATTCTTTTGGATTAGTTATTTTTTCTAACAGTTTTTTTTCTTTTTCCTCTTGTTCTCTAAACTCTTTTGCAAGGATCTCTTGCTTTGTAATATTTTTCTTTTCATTTGAAAATGTATATTCTTCTTGCTTTAGTTGTTCTTCTAATTTTGGAATATTTATTTTATTATTTTGTAAAATTTTTTCAATTCTTTTCAATTCATAATCAACAGTTTTGATTTGTTGATCAATGTTGACTAAGCTTTTCAGATTCTTCCATAGAGAGTTTTTAATCATAATTTACCTTTTGTTTAATATAAATGCTTTTAGGCCATAGCTTTAGATTTGTTAATTTAATATTAGGCTTATTAGGACTACCTGTTGCCATTACTAAGTGAAGTGTTTAGAATGCAAAACTTTTTTGGTGGGCCCACTAGGGATTGAACCTAGGACCTTTCGGTTATGAGCCGACTGCTCTGACCGCTGAGCTATGGGCCCGCCAATTTTTTAAAGTTTTCTTATTAAGATTTTACATGCTGTTTTAATTTCAATGTTAGTCTAAACAAACTTTTAACGCTTGTGAAGTAAAAAATCTGTTAATCTGCAGCAATATCCATATTCATTATCATACCAACCAAAAATTTTACTTAAATTACCGATGCTTTTTGTTAAGGAAGAATCAATAATGCAAGAATGTTTGTTTCCTTGAAAATCCGAAGACACTAATGGCTTTGTGCAAAATTCAAGTATTCCTTTAAGTTTATTTTCCGAAGCATCCTTGAAAGCATCATTAATTTTTTCTACAGTTAAATTTTCTTTTGTTGTAAATGTAAAATCGATTAAAGATACAATTGGAATTGGAACTCTTATTGCACAAGCTTGTAAGGTTTTTTGAAATTCGGGATAGATTTGTTTTATGACCTTGTCTGCACCGGTATGAGTTGGAATCATATTAATTGCAGCAGCACGAGCTCGTCGTGGGTCTTTGTGTTCAATATCTAAAAGTACTTGATCATTTGTGTATGAGTGCATTGTTGTCATGAGTCCACCAATAAGTTCGAATTCTTCTTTTAGAACTTTTATTATTGGGGCAAAACAATTTGTAGTGCAGCTTCCAAGAGATATTATTACGTGATTTTGTGAGTTATAGTTCACATCATTTATTCCTGGAATTATAGTAAAATCAGCATCTTTTGCGGGTGCTGTAATTAATACTTTTGAACATCCAGCTTTTAAATGTTTTGTAGCTTCTTGTTTTGAGTTAAATTTTCCGCTTGCTTCTACAACCCAATCGATTTTAAGCTTTTTCCAGGGTAATTTTAATGGGTCTATTTCCGATAATAATTCGATTTTATGATTGTTTACTATCAAATTGGTATTTGAACTACTAACTGTTCCCGGGAATTTTCCCATTACGGAATCATATTCAAAAAGTAATGGAACTTGTTTGGTATTTTCGGGACCAATATTTATTGCAACAACTTCAATTTCATCTGTTGTAGAATTCATAAATAGTGTTCGTAAAAATGTTTTTCCTATTCGACCAAAGCCATTTATTGCTATTCTTTTTTTCATTATTGTTCCTTGGAATTATTTAAAATCGAAATTCCTTATATAGTCAATTAATTCATTAGCTCCTTGCTTCGCTTGGGTGTGGATTTTTACATGAGGTTGATAAGCTTTGATATCATATTCAATATTTTTTAATTTTTCTTTTGTCAACTTATCTATTTTATTAAAAACAAATAAAGTTTTTTGTTCTACCTTTAATTGGTTTAGTGTATTTTGAACTATCTTTATTACTTATATCAATAACGTGTAAAAGTAAATTTGAATAATTTAGTTCATCTAATGTTGATTTAAATGCTTCAATTAATTCGTGAGGAAGCTGGCTTATGAAGCCGACGGTATCTGAAATTAAAGCTTTTTTTTTGCCATCAATAAATAATTCTCTTGTTGTAGTATCAAGTGTTGCAAAAAGTTTATTTTCAACGAGAACATTACTTTTAGTTATAAGATTAATTAAGCTAGATTTTC
>JBHPBZ010000067.1:0-3004 GCA_042576165.1 Candidatus Babelota bacterium
ATATATAACAAATTTAAATTTAAAAAAGATTTTTTTGAAAATAAAATACAGCGATGGAAAGAGAAAAATAATAAAAAATTTTACGAACATGGAAGTTCTCTACTAGAAGAATTAAAAAAATTGGCACAAATCATTAATGAAGAATTTGTTTCTACTGCGGAAAATCAGCCAGATAAGAAAGAATTAAATTATAAAATAAAACAATTCAAAAAATTATATAAACAGTTAAATGAAATCACAAAGCCTGTTTGGCGCCAGTGGATTGAAGCAATAGTTGTTGCGGGTACATTAGTTTTTGTGTTAAGAACATTTATTTTTGGATTATATCATGTTCCTACTGGTTCGGCAGAACCGACAATTCTTGTTGGCGATAGAATTTGGGGCAACAAGATGATCTATTACTTTAATAAAGTAAAAAGGGGAGATTGTGTAATTTTTGACAGTCCAGAGTTTATTTATGATAAATCAAGTTCAATAAATCATTTATGGCAGAAATATATAGGTTTGCCAATTCCTGTTTTAGGTTTATCTGATGGTCCAGTAAACTGGGTAAAAAGAGTTATTGCTGTTCCTGGCGATACTATTGAAGGAAAAATTGAAAATGGTAAAACTGCAATTTATTTGAATGGTAAAAAGTTGGACGAATCTGCTTATGTAAATCCATATCCACTAATAGGTCTTGCTAAAAAATCAGGAATTATTGATTTGCCTGATTTTGGCCCGATTTCGTTCCCTTCTTTTCTTAAGAAAAATATTCGATCAGTTTATTATACTTATGATCCAGAAAAAAGTTTTGAAGAACAACCTTTTTATAATATGAAAGAAAATGAAGTAATTAGAAGATATGATGGTTCTCCATTATTCAGAAAACCGCATTTTCCAACATATGAATTTTCTTCAACAACTGGAGAGTTTGGCAGTAGCATAGATAGTTTTGGCCCAATTAAACTTCCAGAAGGAAAATATTGGGTTATGGGTGATAGCAGAAAAAATAGTAAAGATAGTAGGTATTGGGAATTTTTAGATGAAGATCTCATTCATGGAAGAGCAAGCTTTATTATTTATTCGATTGATAGTGAACAACCTTTATGGTTATTCGAATTATTAAATCACCCAATAGATTTTTGGATTAAATCAATAAGATGGAACAGATTTATTAAAAACATAAAGTGAAATAGAATATGAAAAACAATAAATTTTATATTACAACTCCTCTTTATTATGTAAATTCGAAACCTCATTTAGGAACTCTTTACACAACTTTGATTGCAGATGCAATAGCTCGTTGGCAAAAGTTATGTGGTAAAGATGTTTTCTTTTTAACTGGTACCGATGAACATGGACAGAAAATTGCAGAAACCGCTGAAAAACACAATAAAAAGCCTAAAGAATTTGTTGATTCAATGCTTGCACCATTTCAGGATACTTGGAAAAAATATGAAATTGAATATAACAAATTTATTAGAACAACAGATAAAGATCATCAGGAAGCTGTAACAAAATGGGTAAAGACCTTACAAAATAACAGTGATATTTATAAATCAGTTTATACAGGTTGGTATTGTGTGCCATGCGAAAGTTATGTAACTGTTGATTCTGAAGGAACAAAAGATGACAAGGATAATTATCTTTGTCCTAATTGTAAAAGAATTTTAAAAGAAATTTCAGAAGAAAGTTATTTTTTTAGATTATCAGCTTATCAAGATCAATTGTTAGAATTTTATGAAAATAATCCGCATTTTATTACCCCAAAAGAACGTTTAAATGAAGTTATATCTTTTGTAAAATCGGGATTAAATGATTTAAGTATTTCTCGTAAAAATGTGAAGTGGGGAATACCTTTTCCTGGAGACAAAGGTCATACTATCTATGTTTGGGGAGATGCATTAAATAACTATATTAGTGCAATTGGTTATGGTAAGGATGATAAAAAATCACAAGAAAATTTTAATTATTGGTGGCCGGCAAATTTACAGCTTTTAGGTAAAGACATAATACGCTTTCATGCTGTTTATTGGCCAGCTTTTTTGATTGCAGCTGGTCTTAAGTTGCCAAAAAAATTATTAGTACATGGATTTATACTCAGTGATGGCGAAAAAATGTCAAAATCTATTGGAAACGTAATGGATCCAAACCAACTTGCCGATTGGTATGGAGTTGAACAAATAAGATATTATTTATTACGTCAGATGCCTATTACACAAGATGGTTTATTTTCTTTAAAAGATGTAGAAAATAGAATTTCTGGCGATCTTGCAAATAACTTAGGAAATCTTTTAAATCGAACTGTAACTTTGGCTTTAAATAATGATCTTAAAAAAGTTGGACTTATAAAATCTCCTGAACTTTCTACATTATCTTTAAAAGATAAATGCGAAGAAGCTTTTCGTAATTTTTGGGACGAAATGAATCATAATCATTTGCATATTGCACTTTCTGGTTTGTGGAAATTTATTTCTGAAGTTAATGCATTTTTTCACCATCAAAAACCTTGGGAAGTTGCAAAAAAAGATAAAGAGTTTTTTGAAGAAATTATTTCTGGAGTTTGCCACTCACTGTATTCAATTGCTGTTTTGTTGTGGCCAATAATGCCAAAAAAAATGGAATTATTATTGCAAAGCATTGGCCATAATTTTGATTTAAAGAACAATTATGAAGAAATTTTACGTAAAAATGAATGGAATCTTAAGTTTAAATTAACTAAAACAAAAGATCCGCTTTTTATTCGTCCAGAATCACACGTAAAAGAAATAGAAAAAACTGAAGAAAAAATAGCAGAAAAGCAAACAGAATATATTGATATAAATGATTTTTCAAAAGTACAGCTTCATGTTGGTAAAATTATAGAATGTAATAATGTTAAGGGATCAAAAAAACTTTACAAAATGCAGGTTGATTTTGGAAACCTTGGAGTACGCCAAATTCTTGCAGGAGTTGCTGTATCTTTTAAGCCTGACGAATTAATTGGAAACCTTGGTGTTTATGTTTTAAACCTAAAGCCTCG
>JBHPBZ010000068.1:0-2885 GCA_042576165.1 Candidatus Babelota bacterium
TTATTGTTTCTGAGATTTTATTTTGTTGTAAATTGTGTTAAATATTTTTCAATCATTTTCATCAAATCTCCATCAAGAATAAAATCAGGTCTACTTGATTCGTAGTTCGTTCTTAAGTCTTTTACCATTTTATATGGATGTAAAACATAGGATCGTATTTGAGATCCCCATTCTATTTTTTTCTTTTCAACAGATTTTTCTTTTTTTTCTTTGTCTTTTTTCTCTTTTTCAACAAGTTTAGCCATTAACATTTTCATAGCAGTTTGTTTATTTTGTAACTGAGATCTTTCGTTTTGGCATTGAACAACAATATTAGTTGGAAGATGAGTAATTCTTACTGCAGAATCTGTTTTATTTACATGTTGTCCACCTGCACCTCCTGCTCGATATGTGTCAATACGTAAATCTTTTTCATTTATTTCTATGTTTTTTTCTTCCGCTTCAGGAATAACTTTTACCGCTGCGAATGAAGTATGTCTTCTTTTATTAGTATCAAACGGGGATATTCTTACAATTATGCTTTTTCAAAAAATAAAAGAAAATATCAAAATTATCATAAAAAACAATCCTAAAATCATTCTAGGCCTTTCAGGTGGAGCTGATTCCATTTTTTTATTTCATTTTTTCAAAAAACTACATAATCAAAATAAAATAATTCTCATCGCTGCACATCTAGACCATGGCTGGAGAAAAGAATCAATTCAAGATTTAAAGTTTTGTAAAAAATTATGTAAAAACGAAAATATAAATTTTGTATCCGAATCAGCTAAAAATCTTTGCTTAAATCTAAAATTTAATGGATCAAAAGAAGAACTTGGTAGAAATTTAAGACGCTTTTTTTTACAGAATACTTTAAAACAACAACAAGCCGACTATATTGCACTTGCACATCATCTTCAGGATCAACAAGAAACTTTTCTTTGGCGAATTATTAGGGGAAGTAGCCTAACAGGTTTATGCTGTATGAAAAAATATGATCCCCCCTATCTCAGACCAATTCTAAATATAACAAAACAGGAAATTTTAAATTATTTAAATAAAAACAAACTACAATACATCGAAGATAAAACTAACTATTCAGATTTGTTTTTAAGAAATAGAATACGAAAGAATGTGATTCCTGCTATGCAAAAAGTTGATTCTAGATTTGATTTGAAGTTTCAAAGCACTTTACGTCATTTGCAAGAATCAGAAGCCTTTTTACACAATTTAACTCAAACAATTTTTGATATAATTTTCACTAAAAATAAAAAACAACAAATCTTATATGGAGATCTAAAAAAGTTTTTTAATCTAGAGATAACGCTACAAAAAAGAATCATACTGAATTTACTTTACAAACAAAAAGTAATATTTAATCCCAGCGAAAATTACCTAAAAGAAATCTTAAGGTTCATTAATAATGGCAACGGAGGTTCACATCAAATTTGTAACGAATGGAAGTTATTCAAGAAAAAGAATAGATTTTGGATAGATAAAAACCAACCTGAAAAAAACTTTGATACATAAACAATAAATAAGTTCCGTTATTTCTAATAAACAGATACACTCAATTTGAGAAGGATTGGAATTTGGGGAATAGGGAAGAAGGAATCTAATGTGTATCAAAAAAAGGAATTCTTTAGGTCGTTCCCAAAAAAAGAACCGGAAAATTTTATCAATTTTACAATATTCATTAATTCTTCACATAATTCTGCTATCAATTTTTTTGTTTTTTGCATTTCATAAAACTACTATCAAAATACTATTTAATAAAAACAATAATAAATTAAATAAAAAAGAACTACCCGCAAGTCTAAAACCAAGAAAATCAGTCTTTGGGGCAACTGTATTTTTTGATGACAAAGCAAACTTTACTCCGCCAAAAGCAAAATTAATGACAAAAAAAAAGCAACTCGGAATAGACGATACCAAAATCCCAAATCTCCAACAAATAAATCAAGCTCAAAAAAACAAACCTGATAAACAAAAACTAGAAAATATAAAACTAAATAAAATAAATAAAAATTGTTCCGATAAAAAAATAAAAAACAACCATTTTAATTTTAAAATGTCCAAAATAGAAATTAATAAAAAAGAACGGAAGGAAAATGAAAATAAAGAAAATAATAACGAAATTAATAAATCATTGCCTTTATCTTTTAAATTATCAACAAATCGCTGAAGTAGAAAAAAAACAAGCAATGATAACACAAAAAAACGTTTCGGCTCGACTTCCCAAAACAGTAAAGATCAAAACAACAGGCCAAGCCAAAAAAGATAAGGGGCCAATAATATTACCACGCCGAAGTATTATTAAAATGACAAAAGGATTTGTTGATAATTTAAAAGATAAAGGCAATGATTGGTTGGAAAGAAAAGGAGATGATAACAAAAAGCCATCTTTTGAAGAATTAAAATATCTTTCTTATGAACAAAAAATTCAATGGCAACTACAAAGCTCTTGGAAACAAAACTTTGCATATCGACAAAATAAAAAGCTCTTGGAAGGTAAAGCAGTAGTAGAATTTATAATTCTACTAGATGGATCAGTAACTTGTGTAAAAATACTACAGCAATCTGGAAACAATGAAATTGATCACTTAATTATAAAAAGTATAAAGCTTGCAGCCCCATTTCCTCCACTTCCCAAGCATTTTGGGAAAGACAATTACAAAACTGGAAGAATATTTCATGTGACCTGTAGAAAATTACATTTTTAGTTTTTCTTAAATTCTTTCAATTATTCAAAATAAATTTGCTACCATCAATATGGGGTTGTAAATAATTATTTTTTTTGGATAACTATAAAAATGGAAGTCGTAATGAATTGTAAAATAAAAAACCTACTAACAAGAAAAATTGTTATTCTTTTTATAACTTTTTTTTTATCCAATAATTTATTT
>JBHPBZ010000069.1:0-2745 GCA_042576165.1 Candidatus Babelota bacterium
CAACTATTTATTCTAACTTTTGGTTATATTTTTGATAAAAACCATCAAAAATATAACCTTATAAAGATATTAACACTGCAATTAAACTGGGGGAAAAACAAAAAAATATGAATAATCAAAATATTAAAATATTTGGGGCAAAAGAACACAATCTAAAATCTATTGATGTACAAATACCAAAAGGAAAATTTGTAGTAATAACCGGACCATCTGGTTCTGGCAAAAGCTCTTTGGCTCTTGATACAATTTATGCAGAAGGTAAAAGAAGATACGTTGAATCTTTATCCTCCTATGCTCGTCAATTTTTGGGAATTGCAAAAAAACCGAATGTAGAAAAAATTGACGGACTTTGTCCCGCAATCGCAATCGAACAAAAAACAGTTGGTTATAATCCCCGTTCTACCGTAGGAACAATAACCGAAATTTATGACTATTTAAGAGTATTATTTTCACGAATTGGCACCCCTCATTGTCCATCTTGCAAAACACAGATTGCCGCAGAATCTCCTCAAAAAATCACACTTATGATTCTAAATAATTTTTCAAACAATGTAATTACAATTGCAGCACCAATTGCCATTGAAAAAAAAGGGGAATTCATAAAAGAATTAAAACAATTTTTTGAAAAGGGTTTTTATAGATTTTTAATTGATAAAAAAATGTATCGATTTAAAAGTATCCACGAAATTGAAATATTAAAATTAAAAAAAACATATAAACATAATATCAGCATAATTTTTGATAACTTAAAAGTGATTCCAGAAGAAACCCAACGCTTACAAGAAGCAATTGAAAAAGCTTTTCAAGCAAATGGCGGAATTTGTAGTATTATTGGTAGCGATGATAAAACACAAACATATTCATCTCATAGGATATGTCTTAAATGTGTAAAATCATTTCCTGAACTTGAACCACGTTTTTTTTCTTTTAATTCTCCAATTGGAGCATGTACAAATTGCCACGGTCTTGGCTTTACCCAAGAATGGCCATGGAGTCAAGATAACGATGAATACTGGAAAACTCGTTATCCCGATCATTTTGGAAAATACGCAAAAGAAAAACCATGTACATTTTGCAACGGAAAAAGATTAAAAGATGAAGCACTCGCAGTAACAATAAATGAAAAAAACATTTATGATGTTTGCCAACTTTCAATAGAAAATACATTAAAATTTTTTAAAAATATAAAACTATATGACGAAAAACAAGAAATTGCCGAACCATTATTACGTGAAATTATAAATCGTTTAAATTTTTTAAATAACGTTGGCTTATCTTATTTAACTTTATCGCGGAAGGCAAAAACACTTTCTGGCGGTGAGGGTCAACGAATAAGACTTGCTACACAAATTGGCTCTGCACTTAGCGGAGTAATTTATATTCTTGATGAACCTAGTATCGGTTTGCACCAACTAGACAATAACAGACTAATAAACACTTTAAAAATGTTGCGCGATAAAGTTAAATAAGATAAGCCAACGTTATTTAAAAAATTTAAACGATTTATAATTTCACGTAATAATGGTTCGGCAATTTCTTGTTTTTCGTCATATAGTTTTATATTTTTAAAAAATTTTAATGTATTTTCTATTGAAAGTTGGCAAACATCATAAATGTTTTTTTCATTTATTGTTACTGCGAGTGCTTCATCTTTTAATCTTTTTCCGTTGCAAAATGTACATGGTTTTTCTTTTGCGTATTTTCCAAAATGATCGGGATAACGAGTTTTCCAGTATTCATCGTTATCTTGACTCCATGGCCATTCTTGGGTAAAGCCAAGACCGTGGCAATTTGTACATGCTCCAATTGGAGAATTAAAAGAAAAAAAACGTGGTTCAAGTTCAGGAAATGATTTTACACATTTAAGACATATCCTATGAGATGAATATGTTTGTGTTTTATCATCGCTACCAATAATACTACAAATTCCGCCATTTGCTTGAAAAGCTTTTTCAATTGCTTCTTGTAAGCGTTGGGTTTCTTCTGGAATCACTTTTAAGTTATCAAAAATTATGCTGATATTATGTTTATATGTTTTTTTTAATTTTAATATTTCAATTTCGTGGATACTTTTAAATCGATACATTTTTTTATCAATTAAAAATCTATAAAAACCCTTTTCAAAAAATTGTTTTAATTCTTTTATGAATTCCCCTTTTTTTTCAATGGCAATTGGTGCTGCAATTGTAATTACATTGTTTGAAAAATTATTTAGAATCATAAGTGTGATTTTTTGAGGAGATTCTGCGGCAATCTGTGTTTTGCAAGATGGACAATGAGGGGTGCCAATTCGTGAAAATAATACTCTTAAATAGTCATAAATTTCGGTTATTGTTCCTACGGTAGAACGGGGATTATAACCAACTGTTTTTTGTTCGATTGCGATTGCGGGACAAAGTCCGTCAATTTTTTCTACATTCGGTTTTTTTGCAATTCCCAAAAATTGACGAGCATAGGAGGATAAAGATTCAACGTATCTTCTTTTACCTTCTGCATAAATTGTATCAAGAGCCAAAGAGCTTTTGCCAGAACCAGATGGTCCGGTTATTACTACAAATTTTCCTTTTGGTATTTGTACATCAATAGATTTTAGATTGTGTTCTTTTGCCCCAAATATTTTAATATTTTGATTATTCATATTTTTTTGTTTTTCCCCCAGTTTAATTGCAGTGTTAATATCTTTATAAGGTTATATTTTTGATGGTTTTTATCAAAAATATAACCAAAAGTTAGAATAAATAGTTG
>JBHPBZ010000070.1:0-2490 GCA_042576165.1 Candidatus Babelota bacterium
TGATTTAATAAAACAATAAAAACATCCTTTTCATCAATATAAACATTGAAGTCAACCATCTCTTTTGTATAATAATCATCTCTATCCCACTCTTTGGTTTCAAAACAAGGCAAGCCATTTATTTGTATTTTAGAACATTTCATTATCTGTGAAGGTATTCCAAAGTGCACTTTTGGAGATGATACTAATGTTATGCATTTAAGTTCTCCGGTTTTTTCTCCAATTGAAATTTCAAATAAAAAGTTTCCATCTAATCTAGAAATACACCAGCAATGCCTCGGTTCTGTCATTACATCCAAGCGTTCAAATCGAATCTTTAAAGGAATGTAATAATCAGACTCAACATATATTTTCTTAATATTTGAAATTCCAGTAAGCTTTAACACAATTAAAATCCTTTCGGTTTAAACACTGCATGATAAATAGTAGGCAATAAGCCTTGTATTCTTGTGGTACCAATTTTAACTTCCCGGTAGTCAATTATGTTTCATCTACTTTTAAATACTCTTTTAACATTTTTATTTCATTTAAAGTTAAATTTTGTTCCTGCTTTTTAAACAAATACCGCGTAAGGCACCGTAAATTATTAATTTTGTAGTTTCTTCAAGACGTCTATCTGGAGGCAGGCTTGAAATTTTATTATAAAAATCGCTGTCTGTTGTAAAAATGGAGATAGTTTTAAGTGTAAAAAGATCAATTTTCACCAGGAGGACAACAAATGCCGATTGCTAAATTAATTCCTACATAGAGACCGATAGGATCATTTTTGATTTCATTACATAGTATTTTTACGTCGCCAATGAGTCCATTAGCAATAGAAGTTAAAAAAGTTGTAGCTTGGGCAAGGTGTTTTTTGACTAAATTTTATCAGAATACTCTAGTTGCAGGTATTTAGTTTTTAACATATTTTCAATTGAATCTTGAGAAACATGTAAATGATAAACTTTTTCTTCTCTTTTTCCTGTATTGACAGTTGTTTTCTTAGTAAGTTCAATTCTAGAAAAACCTCTCCTGAATAAAGATTTTAATTCAACTTTTGCTTCAGAAATTGTATAAATTGTTTCACCTGGTTCATTAATAAATTTATGTTCATGTCTAAAGATTTCGTAATATTTATTTATACAGAAATATTTCGCATTTTTTCCCTTGATTAATTTTTCTAAAAAATTATTGATAATTTCTGTTAATACTTCATAAGTTGGCCAAGGAGAATATGGTTTTAATTCAAAAATATTATCTTTGATATTTTTATATTGAACCCAAAAAAATGGAGGTATCATAAATTCTTCTTTCCATTTTTCAAACTTTTGTGTTTCTAAAAAAATATTATCAATGGAAAATTTTGGATTATCAATCTTATACTTATGTTTGATATCTTCTTTTATTGCTTCAAACCATTCATTATATGATATTGCTTGTTTCCATTTTTTGTATTTAAACATTTTTAGCCTTTTTTAATATTTATTTTCTAATTCAAGAAAGCCGCTATTTAAATCAAAATATATCTCTTGACCGTGAAAAACTAAATTATAAATTAAACGATGTTTATTTGGATTTGGATCTGAAATAGAATCAACATCTTCCCAAATAGCAGATTGTCCCCAGAGTCTCATATGGAAAATTAGTTCTTTTGTTATTTCTGTTTTATCATATATTATTTTTTTTGAACTATAGGTATAAAATATTGGTTTTTCTCGGTTTTGTTCATGGGCTCTTTGGGCTACTGTTTCAAGAGATTTTTTTATTAAATTTAAGCATATTTTAGTCTTAGGGTCAGGAGAGAAATCTTTTAATTCAAATATATTGTTTAAACCTTTTTTATATTTAATAAATCTTTCTTGGGATAAAATTTTATTTATCCAATCAAAAATTTGATTTTTTGTTTTAAATGACTTGAAATTATACAAAAATTTTGGATTATTTATTTGATACTTTTTTTCAATGTCATCCTCTATCCATCCCAATAAATCTTCTCCAAAAGTTTCAAGTACCATGATAAACCCTTATTTATTTGCTGATGTAATTGAATTTTTTATATTTATTTACCAAAAGTTTCTATTATATTAAATTTATCGTCAACTACTATATGATAATTATAATATGGTTCAAATCTTTGATTGAATGTATTTAATTTTTGTAATTGTATGTTCCAATGATCAACAGGAGGTTGTCCTCGTTTAATTTGGTGTGCATATTTTCCAACATCTCTTCTTAAAATTAATTTGTTTCCATCGATTAATTTTGTTTCCCATTGATGATCATGCCGTTGTGTAAATTTTGCCTCTTTTAATAGCTTTTGTAAAACTCCGGTCTCTTTAATATTTTTTTCAATTTTAGCAATTTGGGAAGCAGACCTTTTAGAAGTTTTGTTACCAAAAGCACTTCCAACATTCTTTCCCAAATGCTTATTTTTAGCAACATTAATCTGCTTTTGAGCAAACTCTTTAAGAGTTAATTTATTGCCAACAGCTTTTTGTAAAGATTGTTCTT
>JBHPBZ010000071.1:0-2473 GCA_042576165.1 Candidatus Babelota bacterium
ATACTATACCACCCAAAGTATCTAACCAAAACATAAAGTTTTCTGAACTTTTCAATAAAGATAAAATACCCATTAATCCTAAAAAAAAATATAATCCATCCGCTAAACAAGCCCCTATTGCTGTTGCAAACCCATGGGTAAAACCATAAACAGCACCCCTATTAAATGTTAAAATAAAAATTGGGCCAAGAGATGCTGATGCCAACATTCCAACTAAAAAACATTTGATATAAATTAAACATTCCATCTTTCAATCCTCCTAAAAAAAGTAAAATTCCTGTATGATTATATCATAACCAAACTTGATCAAAATAAATAACATAAAAATACAAAGGTATTATTGTGCAAAAAAAAATTAAATTTGGAACAGACGGTATTCGTGGTAGAGCAAATCAATTTCCATTTCGCAAAAAATTTCTTAATTGGCTTGGGTTGGCAATTGCTCAATGGAGTGTTGAAAAATACAAAACAAAAAACCCAAGGGTTTTAATAGGCCATGATACAAGAATATCTTGTAATAAAATAAAAAAATCATTAAAAGATGGTCTCATGGCAATTCCTTTAACTATCATAGATGGTAAAGTTTTACCAACTCCTGCAATTTGTAAATTAGTTAAAACAAATGAATTTGATTTGGGTATAGTAATTTCAGCATCTCACAACCCATATAAAGATAATGGCATTAAAATATTTGACTCTAAGCAATGTAAAATTAGTCAATCAGATGAAGATATAATAATAAAAAACTTTGAAAAGCTACAACGCAATAATCACGAGGTAATTATAAATTCGAAATCAAGCGAAAAAATATGGGAAAATGCATACGAACAATATATAACAGAAATTCTCAAACTATTTAAAAACGATTTTTTAAAAAAATTAAAGATTGTTATTGATTGTGCCAATGGCGCAACATACAAAGTTGCTCCAATTTTATTTAAAAAATTAGGAGCACAAGTTATTGAGTTATCAACACAACCTAATGGGAAAAATATTAACAAAGAATCTGGAGCACTATACCCTGAATTATTACAACAAAAAATACTTGAGCATAAAGCTGATATTGGCTTTGCATTTGATGGAGATGGCGACCGAGTAATCATAATTAATAAATCAGGTCAAATAAAAGACGGAGATGATATTCTTGCCCTACTTTGTCACCATAAAGAATTCCTTCATTCACAAAAAATAATTGGGACCATAATGACAAATTTAGGTCTAGAATTGTTTTTGAAAAAAAACAAAAAACATCTAGTCCGCACAGATGTGGGAGATAAATATATTGCAGAACATTTACAACAAGAAAACCTTCCATTAGGAGGCGAAGCTAGTGGACATATTATTATAAAAAATTATATGAATACCGGTGATGGTATATTTAATGCTCTAAAAATACTCGAAACTATCATCCAAAATAAAAACTGGAATCTAACAACATTTAAAAAAACCCCTCAATACTTGGTAAATATTCCTGTTGCAAATAAAGCAGATCTTTCACAACCACCATATTCTCAAATAATAAAAGAATATAAAAATCTTTTAAAAAATGGACGTGTTGTAGTACGTTATTCTGGAACAGAAAACCTACTACGTGTTATGACAGAAGCTGAAAAAAAACTTATTGCTCAAAACATAGCCCAAAATTTGGCACAAAAATTAAAAGTAATGTTAAATAACTAACATTACTTAGGAGAAAAATATGAAAATCTTAAATATTTTAGAAACAATCATATCCGAAGTAAAATCACTATTTTTCAATGGATTATTAACAATACTTCCACTAGCAGCCACTGCATTTTTTATCAATTTTACTTATAACTTTTTATCTAGCTGGTTAAAACCACTAAAAGATATTGAACCCAAATTCTTACAAATTATTCCAGGAGCTGAAATAATTATCTTTATTATTTTTATAATGTTAGTTGGAGCATTAATTAAGTTTTTTATTATAACTCCAATAATACATCGGATTGAAAAAATAATTGCTAAAATACCTTTATTGCGAACAATATATTCATCATCTAAAACACTAGCTAATTTCTTTAATGTTCCTAATCCTGCCTCAGTAAGCAAAAGAGTTGTTCTCATTCAATATCCAAGAAAAGATTCATATAATATTGCCTTTTTACTGGATACTGCAGAAAATGATTTTCAAAAAGTTTTGCCACAACAACAAAGTTCTGGAAAAAAATACTATAAAATTTTTATGCCAAATTCGCCAAATCCTACAAGTGGTTATTTTTTCATCTTACCTGAAGATGAATTAATCCCAACAAATATAACATTCGAAGATGCAATAAAAGCTGTTGTTTCATGCGGCCTTATCACTCCAGAAGCAATGAAATCCAAATAAATATGACCATAACAAAATATATTTGCAAACGTTATCTAAAATATGTGTTTCTAATAAACATATCACTCACTATACTTTTTAATTTAATCGAATTTTTTGAAAAAATTATTCGAATCAAAC
>JBHPBZ010000072.1:0-2447 GCA_042576165.1 Candidatus Babelota bacterium
TCAAAACTTATATCTGAAGCTAATATTTTTTTTTTAGAATATTTTTCTGCAAATTTTATTTTATTCCCAAAACCTTCTACATCTACAATCTCAAGAATAATATTAAGTTTTTTTACTATATCCTCTTGCTGCTGGGATAATTCTAACCTCCCCGTCCCATCCCAATACAAATCAAAAACAGGTCTATTTGTCGCCAACAATGCACCATTACAATCTAAAAGGTTTCCACGCGGAGGACTTATAACCTCAGTTCGCAAAAAATTCTTTTTGCCTAAATCTGTAAATTTATTTTCCTGGTGTATCTGTAAATAAGCTAATCTTATTACTAAAATAAAAAGAAAAAAGAAAAAACCGTATAATAAAGTTATAAGCCTTTTTTCTCTAACTATTTCAACTTGTTCTTTAATAATTATTCCTTAAATTATTTTAACTTTAATCACTAACTAATTTTAGTATAGAAATTCATTTTTCGTTTTACAACAAGAAAATATTTCTATAAAATACCGACACTAGTAATATTTTATTAATAGTCAAAACACAAAGGTTCTTGCCATGAAAAAACTTTTATTTCTTTTTTGTATTTTATCAATTCAGATCGCAAAACCAACTAAAAACATCTTACAATGCGTAGAACAAACTGAGGCAACTTCTAATTCAACAAATACATTTACAGAAGATGAACTTATTAATTCTATTAATTCTAAAATCGATTCTTTAGATTTTATTAATGATAAAGAAAAAGAAAAAAACAAAGAAAACCTACAAGAACTTGCTAAAAATCTTAAAGACTATAAAATTTCGGGTTTTTCTTTTTGTATCGATCCAAATGCTGCATTTCTTTTTGATACTCAAAATCCAGAATTTGAAGTAATGTACAAAAACTCTAAAGGAAAAGTAAAAACTCGTAAATATAGAGCAAAGATTAAATCTATTGGTTTTAAAATTGAATTTGATATTAAAATGAATCTAATATTTTTTACAAACACACAAGTTAACTTCTTCGATTCAAATAAAAAAATCAAACTCGGATCAGGTATAGACATTCAAAGCCATATAATTGATTTTACATATGCCTCATTTAAAGATATGCCTGGTGGGCTAGTAATTTTGGGATTTCCTTTTATACAAGGAATCTTTAAGATGAAAAATCTATTTTTAGGAAAACAAATTATAACAAATCAACAAAAAAATCTACTACGATCTTTATCCCCAAATCCCGAAGAACTTGATTCCATGATTAGAAAAGAAAAAGCTGAGATATACAAATATAATAATCTTTCACCATTTAAAAGATTATTGGAAACACGATGGATTCTTCCTAGTTACGTTAAAGACGGTAGCTTAATACCAATAGATTAAAAATATAAAAAAACATTTTAATTCAAAAAAAATACCCGCTTTAAGCGGGTATTTTTTTTATACCCTATTTTCTTATATCTCCAAATAAATAATCCATGTCATTTAATGGATGCTTTTCATCACACATACTAACAAGTTGTTGAGCCGAAATTTGTGTATAAATTTCGGTTGTAGCAATAGTTTTATGCCCCAATAGTTCTTGTATCATCCGCAAATCCATGCCTTGTGATAAAAGATGTGTTGCAAAAGAATGTCTCAATTTATGTGGAGTTAAGCTACGATCAATTTTTAAAAGTTTACGAAACATTTTAATAATTCTTTGAACTGAACGAGAAGACAAGCTACTTCCAAGGTAATTTAAAAAAAGATAATCTCTATCAATATCCTTTAACAATTTGGTTCTTTCATCATTAATATAACTCTCCAAAACCGCTTTTGCCTTATTTCCATAAAATACAATTCTCTCTTTCCGCCCCTTTCCAAAAACTTTTATTGCTTTATTTTCAAAATCTATATTCGATATTTTTATTTGTACCAATTCAGAACACCTAACGCCTGTTGCGTAGATCAATTCAAAAATAGTTCGATCTCTATAGGGAAGCTTTGTCGGAAGATCGTCATTTTTTAACGTATCCAAAAGATAAAATATCTCATCAACACTTAAAATTACAGGTAATTTTTTATCCAACCTTGGGGCTTTAAAATTTATATTTAATTTTATTCCATTAGATCTCATAAAAAATGCAAATGACCTAAGACAAGAAAGTTTCCTTGCTAAAGTTGCCTTTGAAATCTTTTTATAAAAAAGTGAAAGAATATATCTCCTTAAAATAGTATCTAAAGAATACTTCCTATTTTTTTCTTTTATGCTAATACCTTCCCAAAAGCTAATAACTTGTTGCAAGTCAGCTTTATAAGCACGCAAGGTATGTTCTGATGAATTTTTTTCCACCTCTAAAAATACCAAAAAATCCTTGATTTTATTCTTCAAAAGATTTAAATTCACGTTGTTTGCCTCCCAAATAAACGTTGTAAAAGATTTTTATAATTTTAAGAAAAAATCATATTAAAAAAAATATATCCAGACT
>JBHPBZ010000073.1:0-2440 GCA_042576165.1 Candidatus Babelota bacterium
ACATTTAATATAAAAGAAGGTGAACGCTTTACAATAAAAAAAGTTCATGCAATTGGAGATGAATTTTTTAAAGAAAAAGAACTTTTAGAATACATCACAGTCGAAGAAGGTAATCCATACAACCAATCAAAACTTGTTGAATCTATCAATAATTTAAAAGCACTCTGGGGAAATAAAGGCTACATTTATGCCGATGTTTATCCTCAAGTAAAGCCAGACGAAAAAACAAATGAAGTAAATATTACTTTCCACGTAGAAAAAGGTAAAAAATTCTATGTAAATAGAATAATTATTACAGGAAATAAAATCACTAAAGATAAGGTAGTTAGGCGACAATTTGATATAGAAGAGGGAGATTTGCTTACAACAAAAAAACTAAATATATCTAAATCAAATGTTGAATATTTAAGTTTTTTTGAACGAGGTGGAGTTAATTGGAAAATTCATAGAATTTCTGACGATCAAGCAAATCTTGAAATGAACATAAGAGAAGCCAAAACAGGAAGTCTCCAAGCCGGATTAACTTATGGAACAGACCGTAATTCTTCTCAACAATCTTTAAGAGGAAACATCAAAGTTGAAAAGAAAAACTTAATGGGAATGGGTTGGGATACTGGTGGAATGATTGAAGCCAATAGACATACTTTAAAAGCATTACAATTACACTTTTTTGATCCAAGTATTTTTGACACTGATGTTTCGGGTGGAATAAACCTTTATAAAAAGTGGCAAGAATATGAACAATGGACAAATGTAAATAAAACACCAAAAGAATCTACTACCGGAGGACATATTCGTTTAGGTATACAGCTTCCTAAAATAGATAAAAGACTTCAGTTGTTATTAGAATTTGGAATAGAAGACATTCAAAATAATCAACCATTAGCCGTTGGGCCCCAAAAAAATTCAATTCAACCAATTCTTAACAAAACATTCCAACAAGGAATGCTAAATTGGATTAGTATAGATCTAATTAAAGACACAAGAAATCATCAAATTTATCCGAATAAAGGATATAAAGTATTCCTAAATACCAAAACAGCTCTTCCATTTACAAACCAAGAATATAGCTTTTTTAAAACTGAATTAGTGGAAAGATTAATTCTGCATTAAATTGTATTGCATGTTTTCCTCCCAGAGGATCGCCATTAAATGCAGGTCCAATACCTCCCCAAGTAAAACCTCTGACTGTATTTTGTCCACCCATATGGAATAATTCTTTGTAAGGAATTATTTTGCTTTTTTTACTTTTGTTATCATGTCCGCCCATAGCAGTTATTGTTCCGGCTTTCCCGTGAAGTCCTAATACAAGCCAATCTGTTCCAATAAGTGCGTTGTAGCAACTTGCATCTAATTCAGTTTTAAAAAAGCTATATTCTTGGTTTGTAAATGGAAGAGCTGTTTTGGTATTTAGGAATACTTTATATCCTTTATTCGGATAAATTTGATGATTTCTTGTGTCTTTAATTAGATCTATACTAATCCAATTTAGCATTCCTTGTTGGAATGTTTTGTTAAGAATTGGTTGAATTGAATTTTTTTGGGGCCCAACGGCTAATGGTTGATTATTTTGAATGTCTTCTATTCCAAATTCTAATAACAACTGAAGTCTTTTATCTATTTTAGGAAGCTGTATACCTAAACGAATATGTCCTCCGGTAGTAGATTCTTTTGGTGTTTTATTTACATTTGTCCATTGTTCATATTCTTGCCACTTTTTATAAAGGTTTATTCCACCCGAAACATCAGTGTCAAAAATACTTGGATCAAAAAAGTGTAATTGTAATGCTTTTAAAGTATGTCTATTGGCTTCAATCATTCCACCAGTATCCCAACCCATTCCCATTAAGTTTTTCTTTTCAACTTTGATGTTTCCTCTTAAAGATTGTTGAGAAGAATTACGGTCTGTTCCATAAGTTAATCCGGCTTGGAGACTTCCTGTTTTGGCTTCTCTTATGTTCATTTCAAGATTTGCTTGATCGTCAGAAATTCTATGAATTTTCCAATTAACTCCACCTCGTTCAAAAAAACTTAAATATTCAACATTTGATTTAGATATATTTAGTTTTTTTGTTGTAAGCAAATCTCCCTCTTCTATATCAAATTGTCGCCTAACTACCTTATCTTTAGTGATTTTATTTCCTGTAATAATTATTCTATTTACATAGAATTTTTTACCTTTTTCTACGTGGAAAGTAATATTTACTTCATTTGTTTTTTCGTCTGGCTTTACTTGAGGATAAACATCGGCATAAATGTAGCCTTTATTTCCCCAGAGTGCTTTTAAATTATTGATAGATTCAACAAGTTTTGATTGGTTGTATGGATTACCTTCTTCGACTGTGATGTATTCTAAAAGTTCTTTTTCTTTAAAAAATTCATCTCCAATTGCATGAACTTTTTTTATTGTAAAGCGTTCACCTTCTTTTATATTAAATGT
>JBHPBZ010000074.1:0-2408 GCA_042576165.1 Candidatus Babelota bacterium
TAATAATAATCATAAATATCATAAAAATCTATACTATTTTTCATAATTTTAAATTTGCCTTGTGGTTCTCTTTCTAAAAAAATGAATCATTGGATTTATAAATGATTTACCTAAAACCAAATCTAACAAATCAATTCTATATTTTTCAAACATTCTTTTTTGTAATAAATATCTTTGCCTTAAAAGTAAATTTATATTCGTTTCCTCTTCTTTAGAATTTATTAAATAAGATGAGTTAATTGTAAGGCTTTTTTTAGTCTCTAAATCCTGCAAATCAATGTATCCAACATCAGGGAATTCTTTTTCACATAAATCTAAAAACCGTATCCCAACAAAATCATACTCATATCCTGCAACTTTTAAAATTTTAGAATAATCACACGAATCATCAATCCAATCCGACAACATAAAAACAATTGCATTCCGTTTTTTAAGGCTAACTAAAAAATTTAAAGCTTCGAATATATTGGTCTTATTATTTGTAGCCTGCATAGAAAAAATCGTTTCTATAATTTTGCCAAGATGTAATTTCCCACGACTGGGAGGAATCCATCTTTCAACTTTATCAGAAAAAAACAATGCTCCAACTCTATCTTTATTTTCTGCTGCAACAAATGCCAAAGCCGTTGCAACCTGAGCAATCATATCTTTTCTTAGATTTTTTTGGGAAGAATATAAACATGACTTTGATATATCAATAACCAAAATAACAGTCCGATCACGTTCTGATACTAATTTTTTAATTATTATTTTGTTCATTTTTGCCGAACTGTTCCAATCAATAAATCGTATATCATCCCCCATCTGATATTCTTTTAACTGATCAAATTCAAACCCAGTCCCTTTAAAGGCAGATAAATAATCTCCAATTATGGAACTTTTCATTAAACGCTTAGTAAAAATTTTTATTTTTTTTATTTTGTTTCGAATATCATCTTCAAATTTATTTGAATTGTTGTTTTTTATTCCAAACATAAAAAATCCTTCACAAAATAGTTACCAAATTTGATCCATCAAATCCTTAATAACTGTAGGAAACTCTATCGTACCATCTTCTTTTTGATATGTTTCCATCAATGCAACCATTAATCTTGGTAATGCTAAAGAAGATGCATTTAAAGTATGAACCAATTCTGGCTTAGAATCTGTTAATTTTCTATACCTAATTTTTGCCCGTCTTGATTGGAAATCAGTACAATTACTACAAGAGGAGAGCTCATAATATTCTTTTTGTCCCGGCAACCAAACTTCAATATCATACGTCTTTGCAGAACTGAACGAACAATCTTGCGCAGCTAAAAGCGAAACTCTATAATGCAACCCAAATTGCTTTAAAAGGTCTTGGGCACAATCGATCATTAGTTGTAATTCATTATTAGATTTTTCTGGTTCACATATCGAATAATTTTCAACTTTTTCAAATTGATGAATTCTAATTAATCCTCTATCTGTTGAACCGTAACCACCAGCTTCTCTTCTAAAGCAACTGGTCCAAGCAGTATGACGCACAGGTAATTTTTCTTTTGTTAAAATTTGATTTACATACAAATTAGTTAAACTAACTTCTGCTGTTGGAATCAGACAAAGACCATCTTGAGTTTTATAAAAATCACCTTCAAATTTTGGCAAATTCCCTGAATTAACTAAAGAATTTTCCGTAACAAGATATGGTGGCAAAATTGGATTAAAACCATATTTAACATTATTTTTAATCATAAGATGAGTTAAAACATACATTAGCTTTACAGCTTGGTTTTTATATAATGCAAAGTTAGATCCAGACATTTTTGTTGCTGCATCAAAATCTAACCAACCTAAACTCTCGCCCAGTTCAACATGATTTCTGGGAACAAAACCAAACTCTTTTTTCTTTCCAAACGTTTTTATAACGCAATTCGATTCCTTGTTTCCTAAAGGCACATCTTGTTGGGGAACATTGGGACAAGATAATAATAATTTGTCAAAAATAGGTTCAATTTCTAAAAATTCTTTTTCTTTCGATTTTAGTACTCTACCTATTTGGATTGATTTTTCTCTCAACTCAGAAGTAACTCCACCACTAGAAGCCTGTTGAGCTAATTTATTTTTCTCTTGTCTAAGATCTTGTATCTCCAATTTTAATGTTTTTAATTTTGAATCTAATTCAACTAACTTTTCTATTTTAAATTTAGGTTCTTTTCTCAAAATTAATTCTGTAATTTCTTTAGGTTTTTCTCTTAATAATTTTAAATTTATCATTAAAAACTCCAATTAACACTAAATAACAAAATTGTTCCCAAACAAGTGTTTCCCCCATTCAAGTCTTATAAATTCAAGCTTTTGGTTTACCGTAAAATCATAATTTTGTAAATCTTGAATCAACTTGAACAACTTACTTTTATCATCTTTTGACACTGTATCAATATTTT
>JBHPBZ010000075.1:0-2406 GCA_042576165.1 Candidatus Babelota bacterium
TGTTTGCATAAAAATTCATCATATTTTGTGCGAGTTCTACGCTTTGGCTATCTGTTAGGGCTTGATGTCTCAATTCTTTTTCGAATTCTGTAGGATTTTGTAGATTTTGATTGTAAAAAAATGAAAGTAATGGGTGAGTAAAGTTTTCAGGTTGATTTGAATTTTGAAAGTTAATTATATGGCAACGGGAGCGTATTGTTGGCAAAATTGAATTTAGATTATTGGTATGCAAAATAAAGTTGTAACCACTTGGAGGTTCTTCTAATGCTTTTAATAATTTGTTTGCACAAGCAAGATTGAGAGTATTAGCTTTTTGTAAAATAAAAAAGAATTTTTGGTTTTGATCAAGTGCAAAATTTATTTTTTCAAAAATTACGTCAATATCTTTTATTTTATAATCTTTTTCTGGTTCAATAAAAACAATAAATTCGTGTTGATGATTTTTTATTTGTCTGCAATTATTGCAATAACAATCTTTTGCTTTTTCTTTATCTGAACAAAAATTCTTTTGACAAAAATTCTTTTGAAGAAATTTTTCTGTTTCTTCAGTTAATATTTCTGGATTACCAATAAAAAGTTGTGCGGGTATTAAAGTTGTCTCTTGTTTCATATTTTTGTATTTAATATTTTAGTTAAATCAGAAAATTTCATTGAGTTAAAAAGTACTTAGTACAAAGTACCATATTAATATAAATGTTGTAACTTACTTGATAAAACCTCCATGGCATTTTTAAAAACTTGATTGGGTGTAAGAGTTGCATCAAGTTTTATAACATTTTTTTTATCTTTATAAATTGTGTTATAACCAGTAATCACTTTTTTCCAAAATTCTAGTTTTTCTTTTTCGAAGGAAGTTAATTTCTCGTTTCTTTTAAAAATTCTTTTCATTGCAGTATCAATATCAATTTCAAGATAAAAGATTAAATCGGGTTGTATGTTTTTCATTGACCATTGATTTACTTTTTTTATCATTTCAATATCTAAGTTTCTTCCAAAGCCTTGATAAGCAACTGAAGAATCATTCATCCTGTCCGAAATTATAATTTTATTTTTTTTTAATGCAGGTATTATTAATTTCTCAAAATGTTGAGCTCGATCTGCTGCAAAAAGTAAATATTCTGACAAATCGCAAACATTGTCTTTTTCTTCGTGCAAAATTTTTCTTAATTTTTTACCCAGAGTTGTATCGCCAGGTTCAAAAGTTAAAATTACATCATTATTTTGCTCAACAAGTTCTTGATGTAGTTTATTTGCTAATAAACTTTTTCCTGAACCATCCATTCCTTCAAGAACTATAAGCAGTCCATTGTTTGACATAGTTATCCTTTAATTCTTTTTCCTGTCTGTTATCAAAAGCCGACTACCTGTCCTCTATAGCTTTAGTAATGGCGGAAGGCTAAGACATAAGCCCATGGGTTGTTTCCTTAATAATTTCTCTGGTCGCAATCATGGGTAGTATACATTTACAAATATATTCAACATTTTTTAGTTCAAGTTCTGGCCAAATTGGCAGTGCTAAAATAGTTTTAGATAAATTATTTGCAATGGGACAATCTGTTTTTAGTTCTTTATTTGTATTCAAAAATTCAATTTGATCTAATGTTTTTGGATAGTAAATATTTGTTCCAATTCCAAGCTTTTTTAACTCTTCAAGTAAAATACTTCTATCAATAATATTTTCATTAATTTTTATACAATATTGATGATAAACATGGACTCCATTTTCTGATTTAGGCAATTGTAGCCATTCAATATTTTGTAATTTATCATTATAAATTTGAGCTATCTTATTTCTTTTATTATTAAATTCATCAATTAATTTAAGTTTTTCGTTTAATACAGCGGCTTGGATTCCATCCATTCTGCTGTTAATTCCTAGTTGGTTGTAATTATAATGGCTCTTTCTGCCATGATTACGCAACTGCAATAATTTTTCTGCAAGATATTCATTACTTGTTGTACATGCTCCACCATCGCCAAAGGCACCAAGGTTTTTTGTAGGGTAGAACGAAAAGCAAGAAATATCCCCAAGTGTTCCAGCGGATTGGTTTTGTGAATTTTTTGCTCCAACTGCTTGGCATGCATCTTCTATTATCCAAAGATTATGTTTATCTGCAATCTCTTTTATTTCTTTGTAATTAGCACATTGTCCAAATATGTCTACGCTTAAAATTCCAACAACAGGAAATCCTGTTTTTTTATGAATTAGTGTATGTGTTTGTTCTGTTTCTTGTTCAATCCAGCGTTCAATTTTCTGTGGATCGATGTTATAAGTATTTTTATCAATATCAATAAAAACAGGTTGTGCACCATGTGCAACAATTTCACTACTTGATGCAATAAAAGAGAATGGTGTTGTAAGAACAATAGAATTTTTTGGAATCTCAAGAGCTTTGAGTGCTAACC
>JBHPBZ010000076.1:0-2247 GCA_042576165.1 Candidatus Babelota bacterium
AATTTGTGTTGTGTTTATAGGATATACTTGTTGCAAAAACACAAGGAGGTGGAGGCCAAACCCACGTAGAACTTACTCAAGAAATCTCACTTGCCAGTTTAATTAATGATACAGGAAAATTAAGTTTTGATTTAAAAGATATTGTATTACAAAAAAAGAAGACCATTAATGGACACGCTATCACACAAACAATTACAAGTGCTCCAAAAATTCTAGCAATTAAAATAAATCGTGGTTATGTAAAACCAACAACATCTAAAAAGGAAAATAATAACAACACAAAAGAATTTATTCTAAATCATAAAATTAATTTTCAACCTATAACTATGAACTAACTGGTTTTGTAAATTACACAGGAAGCCACTATTACTCATACATAAAAGCCGCAGATAAAAAATGGTATTTATGCGATGATACTAATATTCAAGAAACAACTTTTGCAAATGCGATAAACAATCCTAGATACAATGGATCAACTGTAATATTGTTTTACAAAAAAATAAACGGGATTTTAAATCAAAATCAATTAATGCAACAAGTATATCCTATAAACACAACACAAATTAGTAATACAACAACTATAACTAAAAAAGAAAAAACCAAACCTGTAGTAAATAAATTTAATGAAAAAAAAGCTAACTCAAGCCTATTTTCAAAGTTTCACAACTCAAACACAACTCAAACAGATAAACCAAAAAAAGAAACTGTGAACAAACTGCATAAATTAATAAAAGAATTAAGGAACTTACATATTAATTATAAACATCTTGAAAAAGAAAATGCCTCTTTGGAAGAAAAAACAACTAACTTTAATAAAATTGTAAATGAAAACGAACAACTTCGCAGAGAAAATGAAAGACTTCGCAAGGAAAACGAACAACTTCGCAAAGAAAATGATAAAAATACAAACTCTGAATCCGAATCTAAAAACAAAAATTCAAATTTGAATACCTCTTACTTTGAAATAAATTCAGTTGACTCTGAATCTGAATCTGACACTGAATCTGATATTGAAGAGAAAAACGAAAAATCAAATTCAAATATCTTTGATTCTAAAGATGACACTGAATCTGACACCGATGATGACAATTCAGACTCAGAATGCTCAGACTCTGAATCTGATACTGAATCTGATACTGAATCTGATACTGAATCTAATAATAAGGCAACATTAGCCAAACTTTTATTACAAATATCACTCGCACCTCTTAACGAAACTGACACTGAATCTGAATCTGAAAATGAAAATGACGAAATTGATCATTGTAAAGAAGAACTCGAACGTAAAGATCGTGAATATGCCTTATCATTACGACTGAAGGAAGAAGAAGAACAAAAAAAACAACAAGAACGCAGTGATGCATTATTCGCCCAAAATTTACAAGCTCAAGCTTATCAAGCACCAGTAGCAATTCCAACAACAACTAGAAATAATACACAAAGAAATGCAAATAATAACAATCAACAAAATAGTAACTATGGTCGTCCAACTCCAACAAGAAATACAACTCAACCAACTCAAAGAATTATGCCTGTTGTTACAACTCCTGTTGTAGTTCCTGTAAGAAGTGCTGGTTTGCCAAGGATTGAAATTGATAATACACAAGACAAAGACGATTTAAAAGAAATTTACAATACAATAAAATATTACTTTACTAATACTCAATTCTTAAATTTTAATAAAAATCAATATCTTAATTTTTTGAAAATAATAAAAAAATTTTACAACCATCTTCCTGTAAAATTTGACACTTATTCAGTGGAAAATACTAAAGAACTTGCAAAAGCATGTGGCTTAAATTAAAGTAACCAATACATTAACTAAAGGAGCAATTTTAAAAATTGCTCCTTTTTTATTTTATAAATTAAAATCATCATCCATAATAATTACGTATATAATTTTTTAAAAAATTATTCAAAAAGTCTTAAATACTGTTCAAATAATTCACCAAATACAAAAACTTCCACAAAAAAATAAATATCGACCGGACTAAAGTCCGGTGTATTTAACAGGACAATTTATTGATTTTTAACATATTCCTTAATAGCGCTTTCTGCAACTCGACCAATTGTCTCTGCAAAATAGCCTTCAGACCAAAAACTTTTACCCCACAAAAATTCTTTTAACTTTGGAAATTCACTTCTTACTACTTTGCTACTTCCACCTTTAAATCTTTGTACTGCCTGGCTAACACTAACTGTTTGCTTTAAAAAAACTATCATAACGCGAGTTCGATAACTCAAAAT
>JBHPBZ010000077.1:0-2163 GCA_042576165.1 Candidatus Babelota bacterium
AATAAATAGATTTAAACTGTTTTGACTTTAAGTAATCTTGGAATTTTATTGTTCCCAGGGAAGGATTGCCAATCAGTATTTTATCAAATAAGAACTATTACCTATTTTTGATAAACATAATGTGGGGATATTTTTTTCAGATTCCAATGCTCCTGTTTTTTATAACTCAAAACTAAAAAACTTTGTTAATATTACAGCATCTTCATATACAGATGGCGCAACTTTAGCATCATACTTATTAGAAAATTATAATTTTAAAAAAATCGCTATTTTTTATCAAACTGAAGCATTTAGTGAAGGAGAATTTAATGGAGCAAAAGATGTTTTACAAAAAGCTAATCTAATCGAAGGCAAAAATTGGATTGCAGCTTTCCATGCCCCGAATAGCATAAATATTAATTCTGCTGCACAAAAGATTAAAAATTTTAATCCACAAGCAATTTTACTTCTTTCTTTAGATATTCCAACAAAAGCTTTACTTCAAAAATTAGGAACAGCATTCTTATTTGAAAAAAAACTAATAGGCTGTCCCGTGTTAGGAACAAGAAGATTCCAAGATTACTTAAAGTCAAAACAGCTTAAATGTATTTATTCTCAAAATTTTCCAAGCAAAAATGATACTTCAATTGAAATAGTTAAAGAACTTCATGAATTGGTTAACCCAAACGAAATAGGACTTTCTTGCGTACAAGGCTTTATTGTAGCAAAATTATTTATATATATCTTGGGAAAAATTAAAGGCAGAATAACGCCAAAGAAAATATTGGAACAAGCAGAAAAAATCAAAAATCTTAACTTTAAAGGAATAGAATTTAACTTTAATCCTAAAACAAGAAATCTTGCAAAACACATTTGGCTTAATGTAGGCCAAGACAAGTTTATTAAGAAAAAGATATATAAAACAAATCATGAAAAAATATCAGAAACTACTAATTAATTCTTCCTTGCTATATTTTTAATTATTTACCCCAAGTTGTTTTGAATTATTTTTTTCATAGAAAAGAATATATGGAGTAAAAAATTTTTTTACTCCATCAACTTCTGCAATTGTTTTAATTTCATCCTCCGAAACTTGAGTACGACTTGAATCATTGCATTTATACCATTTTTGATCACTTGGATCTTTTGAATATGAAATATAATGTCCACTCCTCAAACTTCCTGCTTGGCATACAAAACTAATTAAGTCATATTCAAAATCATCTTTCTCATTTATTTTTAAGCCAAAACAAGGAAAAGTCATGGGTTTATTTATTTTTTTTGATTCGCCTTTAAAAACAAGATTGCCTTTTGAATCTTTTATCGTTGAAGACCTATAACTAAATCTGTTTAAGTTAATCACTAATAAATTTGGAAGATCTGTAAATTCGACAGTTTTATTAATAGTTGTATCACTCTTTTTACATGTACCACATAAAACATCAGATACAAATTCTTGCTTTTTTAAATTTTTTAAACCATCACAAAGCTTATCCTGTGTAATATCCACTGCAATATGATTTGTTGGAACTATTTTAGGATCACGATGAATATCGTATTTGTTAATACAAGATTTACAATTATTACATTCAATTCTAATTAAACCAAATAGTTTTTTAAAATCATCCCACTTATTCATATTGCCAATCAATAAACTCATGAATTCCGAAGCATCTTGCTGTACTTTTGAATTTTTAAACAAAATACTTCTGACTTCTTTTACGAATTTTTGTGGACATACAGCTTTTTTACCAGCATTATCTCGTTTTTCTTTTAATGCAATAAGTTCTGAAAGTAGTACTTCACTATTATCTTTTGATTTAGAAATTTTATCCAATTCATTCTTTTTTTTTGCTTCATTTAAAATATCAATGAAATCTTTTGATGAAAATAAGGCCTGTAAAACTGAATTTATATAACAAGTATTACCAAGATTTTTAAGCCCACCTTTATCACCAGTCACTTTATTTTGCTTACCATTAAAATATTGTTTGTAATTTAAAAAAGAATAAAGATAGTATCCACAAATTACAGAACCTAAAACAACTAGCACATTTACAATTTCACTATATTTACCAATAATTTCTATTGGTTTATGTAAAAACCAATCCTGTAATTTCTCACTTATAGCAAAAGAGACATAAGACTTCCTAAGAAAATAGTTTAAGAACAAATTATTTAATT
>JBHPBZ010000078.1:0-2098 GCA_042576165.1 Candidatus Babelota bacterium
AGATTTTATAAATGGCATGTCGTGACTACAAAGAGCAACCGTAACTCCATTTTTTACCAAATCTTTTAAAATAATTTTAAAGCAAGCTGTACTTTGAGGATCTAATGCAGAAGTTGGTTCATCAAACAATAATAATTCCGGATTTAGGCATAAAGCCCTAACTATCGCCACTCTTTGTTTTTGCCCTCCAGATATATTTGCAGGATATTTATTTTCTAAATTTTTAATATCTAAAGATTTCAATAATTGAATTGCTTTTTCCTCTGAATACTTTTTAGTTTTATTCAAAACGTAAATCTGAGGGTGCATACAATTTTGCAAAACTGTCATATTTGGAAAAAGATCAAAATGCTGAGTAACCAAACCTATATGTTTGACTCTTTCTTCTGTAGAAAAACTATTAATACTTTTTTCATTCAAAGTTAAATCACCAGAATAATTATCAATCAAATTACAAAGACATTTTAAAAGAGTTGTCTTACCTGAACCACTTTTCCCAACAAAAGAAATCACTCTTCCATTTGGAACTTTAAAATTAATAGACTTTAAAATCTTTTTTCCACTAATTTCTACAATTAAATTTTTAGCTATCACCATAATTCAAACCCTTTTCAATTTTTTTAGAAATAATAGAAATTGTTGTTGTAACTATTAAATAAAGAAATGCCAAAGAAAGGAATACAGGCATTGGTTGCAACAATCTAGCATTAATATTACTTCCAATTCGTGTCATTTCAACCAAACCGATCACAGAAAGAATTGATGTATCCTTAATTAAAACAACAAGCTCACTAGTAAGAGCAGGCAAAACATTTTTTAACATTTGAGGTAAAATCACATATCTCATTGTAGAAAATAAACTATAACCTAAAAGATAAGAAGTATCCCATTGACCATCTGGAATAGAATTAATACCAGATCTTATAATTTCTGAAACATAAGCTATAGAATTGCAACCTAAAGCCAAAACTCCAGCCATAAAAGGGGTCAAATTAATACCTAAAGCATCTGGTAGCACAAAATAAACAATAAGAACTTGGACATATAATGGCGTCCCTCGGATAAGAAGTACATAAAAATTTATAAATCTAGAAACACAACATAATTTTAATTTGTTTGAATTAAAAACACCAAAAAGAAGGCCTCCAATAAAACCAATTATCGAAGCTAAAAAACCAACACTCAAGGTTATTATTAAACCTTTTAAAAGCATCGGCAACACATAAAATAATAATTTTATCATCTTATAGTCAATCATTTTAAAACCAGCTTCTTTCTATTTTTTTTATAGAACCATCCATTTTTAATTCACCAACAATATCGTTTATTTTTTTTGTCAAATCTTCATTTCCTTTTTTAATAGCAATTCCATGCCCAAAATCAATATCTTCTGAGTTAAGAGGAATGTTCAATACACACAATTCACTAAAAGTTTTTTTTAAATTCTTAACAACCAAATTTTCTACAACACAAGCAATAGACTTACCGTATTTTATATCCATTATTAAATCAGAAATCTCAGACAAAGGCTTTATATCTAAAAAATCAAATTTTGAAATAAATTCTTCTTGAATATTTCCAACCTGGACAGATACGGTTTTATTTTTTAAGTTTTTTAAATCATTAATTGATTTAATATTATCTGGTATTTTTTTCCAAAAAACTAATGGGAACTCTGTCTCACCATCTCCATGATAATGAATCATAGCCAATTCATTTAGCTTTTCTTTTGTAATAGAAAGACCAGCAATAACCAGATCTATTTTTTCTTGTTTTAAAGATAAAATCAACGCATCAAAAGGCATATTTTTTACTATTAACCTTTTACCCATTTTGTTTGCAATTGCCTGCGCAACATCAATATCAAATCCTACAACCCGCCCTTTTTCATCAACAAACTCATAAGGAACAAATCCGGCATTAGTACCAACAACCAAAACAGAATCCCCATCTATTAGAGACTCCTTAAAGCATCCAGGCAAAAAAAGTAAAAGTAACAAAATCATTTTTTTAAACATAGCAAACACTCTCGTTAGAGAATTAAAAAAAATTAAATAAATTATAATAAAAAGAAAAAATATACGCGCTTAAGCGCGTC
>JBHPBZ010000079.1:0-2070 GCA_042576165.1 Candidatus Babelota bacterium
GGTAGTGGAGATATGATAATGATAAAGTAAAATGTTTATTAATGAGGATTGTATGTCAAGTAAAATCAGATACAAGTTTTTTATTTTAATTTTTATTTCACTCTCTTTTTTTAATGGGATTTGTTCTAAAACCCTAAATATTTTGGAAAACAATATATTTTTTAGTACAGCATTAGGCTTATTGGATGAAGTTGTGTTTTTACAAGAGCAACAGCCTGATGTTGAAGTAAGTCAAGATTTAAGTGACAATGTGATTGATCAAAGTTTATTACATAAAGATGAACAGGAAAGCAAAGGTTCCAAGAAGGACTTTATAATTTTTCGCGATTCATTGTTTTTTAAAAAGATAGAGTTGCTTTTATGCGAAATTTCACAATTCAATTTTTCAGTTAAAAGAACGAGTAATTTTAAAATTTCGTTATTATTTCGTAAAGTTGAAGATCAACAAAAAAATATTTTTACAAAAAATGATATCTTGTTTTTTGATAAAAAAAATAAAGATAAAATAAATTTGATTTTTGAGTTACTACGAAAAGGTATTTCTTATGAGTTTTGTTTGCAACAAATATTATTTTTCAGGGAAAATTTATTAAATCAGTTGGATGAATTAATAAAAATTATAAATTACTGGGAAGTGCAGTATCAAAACAATTCTGTTGTTGAAGAGATAATGAATAGTTTTAGTTCTCCTGGAAAAGATGTTTTGTTAAAACGGATTAGGAAATTAAAATTTTACCAAAATAGGATTACTGCTTTTTTAGGTAAAACCGATGAAATATGTTTATTTATTTTAAATTCATCAAATTGTGATCAGCTAAGTGAATATGTTTTAGATAGCATTTTTTGTATAAACACTTTTTTTGAAGAGAATTCCGATCCAGATGCATTAATTTTTAAAGAAAGATTACTATCTTTTCGTGAATTGCCATTAAAAAAACTTAGTGGTTTTGTTTGTAGAAATCATCTTAATTTACTGCTGATGGGGAATTGCTTTTATTTGTATATAAATGGTGATAAAATTCCAAGCTTTTTTAATAGACATTGGTTGGGCATTTCTTTTTTGGGTGTAAGTTCTATTGGAGGTGGGACTTATTTATATTGTAATTGGGATTGGTTAATGGGTAATAATCTAGATTCTCCTAAAAATTTTTGTCTTAATAATTGTGAAAAAGGTAAAGATTGGATAATAAATGGTTTTACTGATTTAAGAAAAGTAATAAAAGAAAAATTTGGTTTTGATGGAGAGAATAAGGAATCACAAAAAGGGATTAAAAAAAGTGAGCAAGCTTTAAACGATGTTGTTGAAAAATTGAAAGTTATTATTGATGATTTTCAAGAATTAGCTGAAGCTGATTATTCAATAGATCCAAATTTGAGGGGTGAGGATGAAGGAAGAGATTTAAAGCGAGATTGGAAAAAAAATATTAATGAAGTTAAAGGAAAATGTGGAGTAGCCTCTACACTTTTTGATAAATTCTCCAAAGATATAAATAAATCAGAAAATTCTGGTTTATTTGAATGGTTGAAAAATAAGTCTTTGTATTCAACATATGGCCAAGGGAAAGACTGTCTTGATGATATTCTAAAAATAGTTGATACTTTATTTAAATTATCTAGATTTGGAGTTAAGTGTGGAGAATTAGGAGGAATTCGTTGTGGAGAGCTTTTGACTCAATTCCTTACAGTAATTTATGTTTTACTTAAAGAAATTGTTGATAAAAAATTTCTTACCAAAATTGATTCAGCTAATAGAAATATTGAAGTTACATCAGCATGGATAAAGGCACTAATTCCCGCATTAATTACAACGGTTCTTATTCCAACTATTATTTATTTATGTGTGAATAAGAAAATGAGAGACAGGAGAAACAAGAGATATAATAATATTGATGAGATTATATCTCAAATTTATCGAGTTTTAATCGGTTATAAATCTAGTGTTGTGGACTATTCCAATGATGATTTAAAATATAAAGATCAGGGTTTAATTAGTTACTGGATAGAAAATTTAAATAAAAATATTGATACAGTGTCAAAAGATGATAAAAGTAAGTTGTTCAAGTTGATTCA
>JBHPBZ010000080.1:0-2033 GCA_042576165.1 Candidatus Babelota bacterium
TGAATCAACTTGAACAACTTACTTTTATCATCTTTTGACACTGTATCAATATTTTCTAATAAAATTTCTATCTCAGTTTCTTTTTTAAGAATTGAATTTAAAACTTTAGCTATGGTTTGTATCCCGGCTATTTTTCCTAAAGGGTCAGTTTGTGTTTTTTTATTTTTTGACGCACATCCTGGGTGCAATACTAAGGAATTTATACCTAACTTTTTTGCTTTTTTTATTTCTTTTTTTAGAATGCAAATAGAAGAATTAAGAATAGTTGGGTTTGTGGTTGCTATGTTAATCCAATAAGAACAATGTATATAAATATTGGAAAAATATTGTTGTTTAAAGGATAAAAATTCTTTTACATCGTTAGGCAAAAAATTTATATATTTCCCGTTGTGTTGTTGTAATAAAAAAAATTGAAAGCAGTTTAGGTTATAATCAATAGCTTTTTTTGTTAAGTCTGAAAGATTATTTGTTAGTTTTAAATGTAAGCCTATTTTTTGCTTAAAGATCAATTTCTTCCTTGAGTTTTTTTTCATCAAAGTATGGTTTTAAAGCTGTGAAAAAATCAGATTTTATTTTGTCAAAGCCAGCTTTAGAATTTGATTCAAAGCGTAAGCACATTACTGGTTGCGTGTTAGATGCTCTGATCAAGCCCCATCCATAATCAACTTCTGCTCTTATTCCATCGATTGTAATTAAATTACAGGATTTTTTTGCAGCAAATATATTTTTTACGCTTTGTGTTATTTCATGCTTTTTTGATTCTGTGTAGGGAATTCTTATTTCAGGGGATCGATATTTTTGTGGGAAAATTTTTATGAGTTCATCAAGGTCTTTTCCTGTGTCTTGTAGAATTTCAAATAATCTTAATGCTGCATAAATTCCATCGTCATATCCAAAATATCTATCATTAAAGAAAAAATGGCAGCTAAGTTCACCAGCAAGCTTTGCATTTTTTTTAACAATAGCTTCTTTTACAAGAGAATGTCCAGAGGGACAAAAACAAGGTTTTGCTTTCCATGATTGTAAAAGTTCAACTAAGCTAGAAGATGCTTTGATGTCAAAAACAATTGTTGCGTGTGGAAACTTTTTTAATATTTCTTTAGAGTATATTGCAAGTAGTTGATCGCCCGGTACGAGATATCCTGATTTTGTCATTGGGCTCATTCTATCGCAATCGCCATCCAATCCTATTCCAAGTTTTAATTCTGGATTGTTTTTTAATTCGCAAGAAACATCTTGCATATTTTTAATAGTTGTTGGATCTGCAGGATGATTAGGAAAATTACCGTCAACTTTTGGATATAAAATTTTTACATCCGACCAGTTCATTTTTTTAGCAAGTCTAGGAAAAATAGTTCCGGCAGTTCCGTTTCCACAGTCAATGACTGTTTTTAAGCTTATATTTTTTAAATGTTTAAAGTGATTTGCCAGCCAATTTATATAATCGGTCAAAATATCATATTTTTTGATATTACCTTTTTTTGCCAATTTATTTTCATAGAAGTTTTTATTTTGATAAATATTTTTTATTTCTTGTATTTGTTTTCCCCAAACAGGTCGTTTATTTTGTGAAATTTTTATTCCGTTATATTCTTTAGGATTATGTGATGCTGTAACAATCATTCCTGTTGTAGTTGAAAGATGAAAAAGAGAAAAATAAAGAGCAGGAGTTGGACACAGTCCGATATCAATTACATCCAATCCCATATCAACAGTTGCTCGTATAATTTCTTTGCAGATTTCGGTTGAGTGACTTCTTCCATCTTTGCCGATGACTACTTCATTTAAGGTTGGATCTTGTTTTTTATAGTATGTAATTATTGCTTTTGCTAGATTGTATACTTGATCTATTTTTAGTTCTTTATTTACTATTCCTCTTATGTCGTATTCTCTGAAAATTTGGTTTTTCATTACAAAAAGCCCCTATTCTTTACATTTTTATGAAAAATATCAAACTTTATAGTTACTAATTTATGAAATTTTTGGTTATGAAGTTTTAGTTTAATAACGCAATAAATAAAAACAAGATTTTA
>JBHPBZ010000081.1:0-2019 GCA_042576165.1 Candidatus Babelota bacterium
AGATTTTATAAATGGCATGTCGTGACTACAAAGAGCAACCGTAACTCCATTTTTTCAGGACTTAGGCGTTTATTTGTAATTATTTGAATCTTGTTGTTTGGCAATACATATTTTGAATATTGACAACTATAACGAAGTTTATTATTTTGTGCTTAATCAATTTGCAAATAAATAGTAATCAAAAAAAAGCAGGGGCAGTAATTTAATGGAAACGAAACATTTTAAGTTTATATTTTTCACGATTGTTTCAACTCTTTTAAATCTCAATACGGTTTTTCCAAGTATACTTTCTCATAATCATATAAAAACAGGAATATCCATAAATGATTACACTCTTATTCAAAATCTAAAAATTGGAGATGAGGTTTTAGGTTGTGAATTCAAGATATTGGAGAATGGAGAGGGTTGTATTGAATTTCTTAAAATTCCGATTAGAGAAATTAAAAAATTAAAAATAAATAAATTGGTTTTTATCGAAACAAGAGTTGGACAACTTTGTGTTGGTGAAAATAAAAAATTCTATAATTCAGAAAATAATAATTGGGTGTATGCAAAAAATCTAACCATAAATGATAAACTTTTAGATATTGATTTTAATAATATTGCTATAGAAAAAATATTTACTGAAACCTTAGACGAAGAAATAAATTCTTATGAATTATTATTAGATGAGCCTCATACATTCTTTATTTGTGATTCAAGCGGTAATCCAATTCTGGTTCATAATTTTGCAATTACAATACCGTTAATTACTTTTTCAGCAGCAGAAGGTTTAAAAATCATAGGATTATCGACAGCTATTGTCGTTGTTGGCAAACAAATTCTAAATGGATTAATGAAACACTTTGCACAAAAAAATGGAGCGGATGTTTCTGGTTTTAATCCTGAGGTTTCGCAGGAAGATTTAGAAAAAAATGATTCAGAAAAAGATAAAGATACTGACAAAAACGAGGAAGACCATGAAAAAGGGACTGAATTAGATGAACTTTTGAAGGGAATTACAAAAGAACCTGCGACAAAAGGACGGGCAAAAATATTTAGTAAACCTGGTGGAGAAAAACAAAGACTCGAAGATTTTAAAAAAATAAATTTTGATTCTGTTAAAACTTATCCAAATGGAACAACCGTTGGAGTATTACCTGATGGAAGAACTGTGAATACCAGAGCAAATAGTTCCGATAAAGTTGGACGATCTACTACAGAAATTCAAAACGGAAAACAAATAATTAAAATACGATATAACAATTAAAAAAAAGTTAATTATTATGAAAGCAAAATGGATAAAATGGAGCCCTATGAGTAACCTGAATAAAAGATATAATATTAAATCAATCATAGATAGTATTGATGGTTTTGAAATTATATTATCTACAAATAATTCAAAAGATATTAGAGTTAAATTCAACGATAATATTGATGCTTATAGATGCGTGGAAGAAGGATTAACATTAAATCTTTTAAATACATTAAAAAAACAATACGGAAAAAATTTTTATACTCAATGGAATTTTTTTAAAGTAGAAAATTCAGAATATATTAAATGGTTAGCAAATGATTATGGTGGTTTTGATGACGAATATGCCAAATTAATAGGTCTAAAACACTATGTTTTTATTGATGATAATAATATCTTAGATGTTATTGCGAGATATGAACCAAAAGTTGAATTTATTGAGAATTAGAAATTACAGAATTAAATATATCAAAAAGTAAATTGGAATCTAATGAAAACAAAGTATTTTAAGTTTCTATTTTTCACTATTATCTTAACTTTGTTAAATCTCAACACGGTTTTCCAAATATGCTTGCTCATACTCATATAAAAACAGGAATATCCATAAATGATTACGCTCTTATTCAAAATCTAAAAATTGGAAATAAAGTTTTAGGAAGAGGTTTGTATTGAATTTCTCAAAATTCCGATCAATGAAATTTAAAAAAATGAAAAAAATCACTTAATGAATAAAAAAATCTTTTTCAACAAGTTTATATAAAACTTTCTAGAAGACGCGCTTAAGC